>CAZOHB010000008.1:19414-32727 GCA_964579345.1 uncultured Parasporobacterium sp. | reverse complement strand
GGGAATACCAGGTCCATCTCCATCCGCCTGCATAGATCACACCGAGGAAACGAAGCTGATCAGCTGTATAATACTCGTCATAGCTTGCGTCCGGATTTCCTGCCGGGGACTTCTCCTCAGCCTGCTCTTCCGCCTGCGGTGCCTCATACGTTTCTTCTACATATTCTTCTACGAATTCCACTTCCGGTTCCGGCTCCGGCATGTTTTTTACAGCCGTTTCCGCGAGTGGAGCTGCGACCAGATTCATCGGCTCAACAAACTGCTCTGCTTTTTCCTGGCGTACTGTGCGAATATAGTTTTCGCGCAACTGCAGCTGCTTTGCATGCTCGATCTGAGCGGCCGCTTCCTTCGTTTCGTTATATTCTTTATTCTTTGCAAATACATCGGCAGTGGTCGCAAAAAGCAGTCCTGTGATCAGAACCAGTGCTGCGACAACCATCCATTTGCTTTTCCATACTTTTTTCATATTTTACAATTTGCCTTTAATTATGTCGAAAAGATTTTTTAAATGTTACAAAACTGTTACGTTGATGTTATTTTATCGCAACAAAAAAACCATGTCAATGCCTATTTTTCAAGCAATGACACGGTTTTCCGCATGTTGTGGTTTTGTAATATTTAAAACACCAAATATAGTAATATTACAAAAAAATTAATTCAGATAATACAAGATAATGGCTGCACTGACGGCTGCATTCAGGGATTCGACCTCTCCCTGCATCGGAATCCGGATCCTTTCACTGACCGAGTTCAGAACGCTGAACGAGATTCCGTTCGCCTCATTTCCGATCACGACGGCCGCCTTCTCCGCAAACTCGACTTCGCGGAAATTGACGGAGTCTTCCAGCGCTGCACCATAGACAACAACGCCTTCTGCCTTCAGCGCCTCCACTACAGAGACCAGGTCGTCCACAGCGAACGGTACCCGGAAGATGCTTCCCATCGTGGAACGGATCACCTTCGGATTAAAGATATCCGCGCAGTCTTCGCTCATAAGGACCATATCAACACCTGCCGCCTCTGCGGTACGGATGATCGTTCCGAGATTGCCCGGATCACGGATCCCGTCCAGCAAAAGCAGAAGACAGGAATCGGAAAGTTCGGAAGCATCCAGTTTGTAAGCCGGCTGGCTTACAACAGCCAGCACGCCCTGCGGCGTAACAGTGTCTGAAAAAGAACGATAGACATCATCCGAAACGATCTCCACGTTTTCATAAATATCGACCGGAAACTCCCCGGACTGGAACAGACTTTCACTGATAAAAAGCTGATCCACAAGATCGATCGGCGCCTCCCTCACGATCCGGACACCTTCTACAACGAACTGTCCCTTGACTCTGCGCTCCTTTGCCGAAGTAAGAAGTTTTCGCACCTGTTTGATTTTTGCATTATTTCTGGAACTGATCATTTTTTCACCGTCGTAACTTTTACGTTTTCCTCTCCAAACCGCTGCTTCAGGACATTCAAAAAGTCATCCGTCAGATTGATCGAATATCTGCTGTCCATGATCTTCAGCTGTTTTTCTTCTTTCAGATAAATCTTGATCACCGTGTCTCCCTTCAGCTGATCCACGCTGCTCAGACTGCTGATGTATTTGGCATGTTCCATATAGTCGTCCATATTCCGGAACTGAAACCAGATTTCTTTTCCTTCCTGATCCAGATCTTTCATCGTCTCACAGATCAGCTTGCCGGAAGCATCCGCATCGACGCTGACCCTTCCGCGGATCAGGACCTTCCTGCCCTCTTCGATCAGCGGCCGGAAGACGGAATAATCTTTCGGGAAAACGATGACTTCGATTGTCCCCATCAGATCTTCCAGGGTAAGGAAAGCCATCGGCTGCCCGTTCCTTGCAGATTTTTTCGTAACGGCCGCGATCAGTCCGCCGACCGTCACCTTGGAATTGTCCGCCACCGCAACATGCCCGTCATCATCGATCGCAAAGTCCGAAGACCTTGCCGTCACATTCCGGTTCAGAACTCCCATATATTCATCAAGCGGATGTCCGCTCATGTAGATTCCGGTTACATCTTTTTCAAAATCCAGCAGCACCGATTTCGGGAACTCGCCGACATCCGGTACGCGGACCAGGAACTCCGTTTTCTGATCTTCCCCGGCGAGATCAAACAGACTGAGCTGTCCGCTGATCGCGCTCTTTTTGTCATTGACCACTTTATCGATCACGTCCATATAAATATGGAGAAGCTGTTTGCGTGTCAGTCCGAACGAATCAAAGACGCCCGCCTTGATAAAGTTTTCAACAGCCCGTTTATTCAGCTCGCGGTTTGCCAGCCGCTGGCAGAAATCGTACAGATCGATATAGCGTCCGGATGCATTCCGCTCCGCAACGATCGTATCAATGATATTTTTGCCGACGCCTTTGATCGCAGAAAGTCCGTAACGGATATTCTGGCCGTGCGCCGTAAATCCGCTCTCCGCCTCATTGATATCCGGCGGAAGGATCTGAATATGAAGATCCCTGCATTCCTGAATATAACCGGAGAGCTTTGTCATATTGCTCATAACGGAAGTCATGAGGGCTGCCATAAACTCTGTCGGGAAATAATATTTTAAGTACGCGGTCTGGTAAGAGACCACTGCATACGCTGCCGCATGCGACTTGTTGAACGCATATTTGGCGAAGTCGATCATGTCATCGTAGATCTTGTTTGCCACCTGCTCGCTGATCCCGTTGCGCACACAGCCCGGCACATTCGTTGCCTCATCGCCGTAGACAAATCGTTTCCGCTCTGCCTGCATCACGGCATCTTTCTTTTTGGACATGGCGCGACGCAAAACATCCGCTCCGCCCAGCGAATATCCCGCAAGATCACGAACGATCTGCATGACCTGCTCCTGATAAACGATACAGCCGTAGGTCGTCTCCAGGATCGGCTTCAGCTGCGGGCAGTCATATTGAATCTCCTGGCTGGAATTTTTTCCGGAGATATATTTCGGGATAAAGTCCATCGGACCCGGCCGGTACAGAGCAATTCCTGCGATAATATCCTCCAGGCTCTTCGGCTTCAGCTCGCGCATGAAACTTTTCATACCGGCACTTTCCAGCTGGAACACGCCCTCGGTCTTTCCGGCACCGACCATATCCAAAACCGCACTGTCATTATAATCGATCCGGTTCAGGTCGATCGAAACGCCGGCATTCTTCTCGATCATCTGCAGACAGTTCTGGATCACCGTAAGTGTCCGAAGTCCCAGAAAGTCCATCTTCAACAGACCGAGTTCTTCCAGCGTCGTCATAACAAACTGTGTTACGATCGAACCGTCAGATCCCCTCGCAAGCGGCACATATTCCATGATCGGCTCTTTGGAGATCACGACTCCGGCCGCATGCATCGAAGCATGGCGCGGAAGACCCTCGAGCCTTTTTCCCATATCGATCAGATATTTGATCTGCGGATCGGTCTCATACGCCCTGCGCAGTTCATTGTTCGCGGCAAGTGCTTTGTCGATCGTAATGCCGAGATCGGTCGGGATCATTTTTGCAATGGAATCCACTGCGCCGTACGGCATATCCAGAACTCTGCCGACATCCCGGATCACGTTCCGGGCGGCCATGGTTCCGAAGGTGATGATCTGTACGACCTTATCCCTTCCGTACTTTTCGGAGACATATTCGATGACCTCTCCGCGGCGTTCGAAACAGAAATCCACGTCGATATCCGGCATGGATACTCGTTCCGGATTCAGGAACCGCTCAAAGATCAGACTGTATTTGATCGGATCAATATCGGTGATCTCCAGACAGTAGGAAACAAGGCTTCCTGCCGCGCTTCCTCGTCCGGGGCCAACCATGATCCCGTTTCGTTTTGCATAGTTGATAAAATCCCACACGATCAGGAAGTAATCCACATATCCCATCTGCCGGATCGTGTCGAGTTCATAATGGAGCCTCGGCTCCAGACTTTCAAAGTCTTCGTAGCGTCTGCGAAGGCCCTCTTCGCAAAGACGGGTCAGATATTCCTCTGCTGTAAATCCTTCCGGAACATCATAGCGCGGCAGTTTCTGCACGCCGAATTCGATCTCCACGTTGCAGCGCTCCGCGATCTTTCCTGTATTATCGATCGCTTCCGGGATATAGGAAAAAAGCTGTTCCATTTCCTCCGGACTCTTGAGATAGTACTGCCCTCCTTCATACCGCATCCGGTCTTCGTCGTGCAGTTTTTTCCCGGTCTGGATACAGAGCAGGATGTCGTGTGCCTCCGGATCGGAATCGTAGGTATAATGCACATCATTCGTAGCGATCAGCGGGATCTGCGTCTCCTCGCTCATCCGGATCAGCTGTGCATTGACCATCTTCTGTTCCTGCATCCCGTGATCCTGCAGTTCCAGGAAGAAATTGTTTTTTCCGAAGATCTGCTGCAGGCGCAGCGCTTCCCGCACCGCGTCCTCATAATGTCCGCGCATCAGATTCTTCTGTACAATGCCTGCGAGGCAGGCGCTCGAAGCGATCAGTCCCCCGCTGTATTTTTCCAGCACTTCATAGTCCACTCTCGGTTTATAATAAAAACCTTCCGTGAACCCGAGAGAGACGATCTTCATGAGATTGCTATAGCCGGTATTGTTTTCCGCTAATAAAACAAGGTGATAATATCGATCATCACCCTGTCCGATCTCACGGTCAAATCGCGACCCGTTCGTCACATATATTTCGCAGCCTATGATCGGCTTGATTCCCTGTGCTTTTGCTGCTCTGTAAAAGTCGATCACTCCGTACATCACACCGTGATCGGTTATGGCAAGACTGTCATATCCCAATTCTTTTGCCTGCGCCACCATCTCCGGGATCTTCCCGGAACCATCGAGCAGGCTGTACTCGGTGTGTACGTGGAGATGTGTAAAAGACATATTACTCCTTTGAAGTCAGATATTGTTCGATCCCCGCGACCGCGGCTTTCTCATCCGGACCATCCGCAAGAACAACGACCTTCTCCCCCTGCGCGATGCCAAGGCTCATCATTCCCATAATGCTTTTCGCATTTACGCGTTTTTCCCGATACTCAACGATAATGGAGCAGTCGTACTGGCTCGCTACCTGTACGAAAACCGCGACCGGTCTTGCCTCCAACCCCTTTGCAAGCTCAATTGTTATTTCTCTTCTGATCATGGTTTCGCCCTTTCCTGCTGCCGCAGATCTGCGGCAAGCTGATTTATTTTTCGCATCCTGTGGTTCACCGCAGACTTGCTTATAGGTGGGGATATAAGATTCCCAAGTTCTGCAAGTGTTGCATCAGGAAACTCCAGCCGTGCGTTCGCAACGACGGCTAAATGTTCATCTAAATTTTCAAGCCCGATCCGTTCTATCAGATAGCGGATCTCTTCGGTCTGTTTCATTGCTGCGTTCACAGCCTTATTGATATTGGCTGTTTCGCAGTTGACCTGCCGGTTTACAGACCCTCTCATCTCTTTCAGGATCCGGATATTTTCAAACTGCATCATCGCCCTGTGGGCTTCGAGCACATTCAGCGCATCGGAGATGGCTTCAGCCTCTTTCAGATACAGCACGAAGCGTCCTCTTCGCTCCGTCACTTTTGCGGCGATTCCGAAAGAAGCAAGCTGTTCTTTCAGAAAATCCGCGATTTGCGGATCGGCGCAGATAATGTCGAACCGGTATTCTTTTTCCGGATCACTGATCGTTCCCGCGCCGATAAACGCGCCGCGCAGAAACGCCCGTTTGCAGCAGGTCTTTTCCGTCAGTTTTTCAAGGCCCTCCTGCCGGATTTTTTTCGTATCACCAATATTAAAGGTTTTTCTGATGGATGTAAAGCTGTAAATACAGCAGCCGGAATCCGCATCTTTCTCCAGGTTTTTCGGATCGAAGATCATAAATGCCGCCAGCTGGGCTTTCTGGCAATGCGCGGCTTTCGTATACTTTTCCATCAGTTCTGTTTTCACATCCTGAGAAAAAGACATCAGAGCATTTTCACCTCACACTGCAGTTCAACACCGAACTGATCTTTGACTTCTTTCTGTACATGTGCGATCAGGGCAAAGACATCTGACGCGCTTGCGTGATCCCGGTTGATGATGAACCCGGCGTGCTTCTCAGAGACCTGCGCACCGCCGATCCGGTACCCCTTCAGTCCTGCGTCCGTGATCAGCTTCCCGGCAAAATAACCTTCCGGGCGTTTGAATGTTGATCCGCAGCTCGGATATTCCAGCGGCTGCTTTTCCCTGCGTCTTTCTGACAGGTCGTCAATTTTCTCCCGGATCTGATTCGCATCGCCCGGTTCCAATCCGAAGACTGCCGAAAGGACGATATAGTCTCCCGAAGAACAGAGGCTGTGCCGGTAAGAGAAATCCATCTCGTCGCCGCTCTTTTGCAGAAGGTTCCCCTCCATATCCAGGAGCATCACTTTCGTTACGATATCCTTCATCTCCCCGTCATAGGCGCCTGCGTTCATACAGACCGCGCCGCCGAGGCTTCCTGGAATTCCGGATGCAAATTCAAAACCGGTCAGCGCATGTGCAAGCGCAACCTCCGAAATGTCTTTTAAAAGTGCGCCGCACTGCGCCGCGATCTCCTTTCCGAAAACCGCGATCTCTTTCATTCGCATCAGTTCGATGACCGCGCCTTCATAGCCTTCATCCCGCACAAGAAGGTTCGATCCGTTCCCCTTGATATAAAACGGAAACTCCGCTCTCTTTAATATCCGGATCAGAAAAGCCGTCTCCTCCGCGCTTCCCGGTAAAAAGAGGTAAGCTGCAGGGCCTCCGACTTCCATGCTGGTATGGGCGCTCATCGGCTCATTTTCCAGCACGTTTTCCGCTCCGATCTGTTCTCTGATCTGTTTTAATATATCCTGATTAAGAATCATGTTGTTCTGCCTGTTGTTTGTGTCTGTGTATTTCTTCTGTTACGCGGTCGCAAAGTTCCTGCGCCGCATTGTATCCCATTTTCTTCTGTCTGTTGTTAACAGCCGCCGTTTCGATAATAATCGCCAAGTTTCGGCCCGGCCGTACCGGGATCACATGTTTGACGATCTTCAGACCCAGAAGTTCATCATATTCTTCCTGCAGACCGAGGCGGTCATAGTTGTTCGAACCGTCCCATTCCTCGAGGCTGATGATCATGTCGATCGGCGAATATTCCATAATACATTCCACGCCGAAAAGGCTCATTACGTCGACAACACCGAGTCCTCGAAGCTCAACAAAGTTTTTCGTCAGCTCCGGGGATTTGCCGATGATCATATCTTCACTGATCTTGGAAACATCAACAAGATCATCCGCCACAAGACGGTGTCCGCGCTTGATCAGTTCGATCGCAGCCTCACTCTTACCGATCCCGGAAGGTCCGGTGATCAGAACGCCTTCGCCGTAGACATTGGCAAGCACACCGGAGATCGATACCGTCTCCGCCAGCTGCTCATTCATCCACTTCACGAACTCTACGATAACCAGCGCAGTAGTTTTTTCTGTGGACAAAAGAGGAATCCCATGTTCCGAGGCAAGATTGATCACGTAATCTTCCGGCACGATCCCCCGGCTGATAATGACAGCAGGAAATCGGTAGGAAAACAGCTTTTCAAAACGCTGTCTTGCGATCGAGGGACCGAGGCGGGCGACATATTCATGCTCAGCCTGACCAACGACCTGTACTCTCTGGTCATCAAAATAGTCATAAAAACCGGTCAGCTGAAACGCCGGTCGGTTGATATTTCTGTGGTAGATTTTTACTTCATGGAGATCGATTTCCGGCGTAAGGTTCTTGTAGCCGAAACGTTTGACGATCTCATCAAGCCTGACAAATTTCTGTTCCATATGCCGCTCCTCTCCATTACTTATAAATATTTTACTATGATTCCGGACCTGCCGCAAGTGCAGCCGCAACCGCTTCTGCTGTCTTCAGGTTCATCCCCGGCGCAGCAGCGATTTCCTCAACAGAAGCCTCCCGGATCGCTTCGATCGACTTGAAATGACGGATCAGCGCCAGCCGGCGTTTCGGTCCGATTCCCGGAATGTCATCCAGTATCGAACGCACCTGTCCTTTGGACCGCAGCTGACGGTGATATTCGATCGCGAACCGGTGCGTCTCATCCTGGATCCGCGTGATCAGCTTGAACGGCTCCTTCGAGCGGTCCATATGGTATTCCCGGTTTTCATAAAACAATCCCCTCGTACGGTGATGATCGTCCTTGACCATACCGCAGATCGGAATATCCCCGAGTTTACCGGCGAGCGCTTCTTTTACCGCATTGACCTGACCCCGGCCGCCGTCGATCAGAAGCATATCCGGCCTGGTCCATTCCTCATGTTCAAACCGCCGCGTAAGGACTTCCGCCATGCTGGAATAATCATCCGGTCCGATGACCGTTTTGATCCGGAATTTCCTGTAATCATTTTTCTTTGCTTTGCCGTCTTCGAAGACCACCATAGAGCCGACCGAAAGATAGCCGGAGATATTGGAGATATCGTAGGATTCGATCCGCTTCGCATAGTTGATGCCGAGCATTTTGCTGATCTCCGTGACCGCGCCCTTCGTGCGCATCTCCTCGCGTTTTACTTTTTCTTTATCCTGCTCCAGGACAAGCTTTGCATTCTTCTCTGCAAGCTCTACCATCTTTTCTTTTTTTCCGCGCTGCGGGATCAGAATTGACACTCTGTGACCTGCTTTCTGGCGAAGCCATTCTTCCAGCGTCTCCCGCTCGTCAATCTCACAGGGAAGCAGGATCTCACCCGGCAGGAACGGCGTACCGGAGTAATACTGTTTCAGAAAGCTGACCACGATATCCTGCTCCGAATCTCCCGGTGCAGGCGTCAGATAAAAGTGTTCCCGTTCCAGAAGCTTTCCGCCGCGGATAAAGAACACCTGCATGATCGCTTCGAATCCTTCCGCCGCAAGTCCGAGCACATCCCGGTCCTCGCCAGGAGAATACTCGACCTTCTGTAAGGACGCGACCGTCACAGCAGAATTCATCAGTTCCTTCCACCTGCCGGCCTCCTCATATTCCATCGCTTCGGAAGCGTCCATCATCTTTTCTTTGATCACTTTCAGGATGTCCTTCGAATTGCCCTCGAGGAACTTTCGCGCCTGCGCGACATTGACCGCATAGCGCTCTTCCGAAAGATTGCCCAGACACGGGGCGTCACATTTGCCGATGTGATAATTCAGACAGGGCCGCTCTTTTCCGATATCACGGGGGAGGACCCGGCTGCAGTCTCTGAGGTGGTACACGTTGTTCAGCAGATTGATCGTATCCCGGACTGCTCCGGCGTTCGGATAGGGGCCGTAATACTTTTCCTTGTCCTTTTTGATCTTTCTTGTAAGGACCAGACGAGGAAACGCCTCACTCAGTGTCACTTTGATGTACGGATAGGTCTTATCGTCCTTCAGCATCGTGTTGTAGCGCGGTCTGTGTTCCTTGATCAGATTGTTCTCAAGGATCAGCGCCTCCACTTCACTGTCTGTCACGATATATTCAAACCGCTCGATCTGGCTCACCATCTTTTCGATCTTCGGTGAGCGCGTGCGGCTGCTCTGAAAATACTGGCTGACCCGGTTTTTCAGATTCTTTGCTTTTCCAATATAAATGATCTCATCCCGTTTATCATGATGCAGATAAACACCGGGAGAAGAAGGGAGTTTTTTCAGTTCTTCCTGTATATCAAACATGCTAATAATTTAATCGAATTTCCTTTTAAAATCAAGACAGCTGTTGCCGCCGAATAGATCCGAACCATCTACATCTTCACCGCTCTGTGATATAATCAGCCCCATGGCAAACAAAGATTCTTATGAAAAAAGCAGAAAACAGAAAAAACGCCGTTCTCCGACTTCGAAAGCGGTCTTTTCACTGATCTTTACTTTACTGATCGGTGTGTTTCTGATTTCCGGTTTGAAGCTTCTTTCGATCCGCATGAACTATAAAAAAGCGGAAGACTCCTACGAAGAAGTGGTTCAGGAAATTGCGCCGACCAGTTCAGACGAGGATTACCCGAAGGTGGATTTTGCGAAAATGAAAAAGATCAATCCGGAAGCCGTTGGCTTTATTTACTGTAAGGATCTTCTGCGTTATCCGATCGTTCAGGGTGAAGACAACGACAAGTATCTTCACACCATGTTCAACGGCGAATACCATAACGCCGGAACACTCTTTGTCGACGCCCGGATCCCGGAAGCCCTGGAAGCCAGACACTGCATCGTCTACGGACACAACATGCAGGACGGTTCCATGTTCGGAAAACTATATAAGTATTCCGACAAGGATTTCTACGAAGCACACCGCGAATTCCATGTCTATACCGAAGATCATCATTACCGCTATAAAGCATTTGCCGCTTATTCGACAACGGTACATGATTTCACGTATACCTTCAGTTTCCGGGATGATGAAGACTTTATGGATTTCCTTGATAAGACGAAGCGCGCGAGCTGGTTTGCTGATGACACAGAATTAACCAAAGACAGCAAAATCCTCACTCTGTCTACCTGTGTAAGCACTACGAGTGAGGATATCTATCGAAACGTTCTTATACTTGTCCGTGAAGAGGAAATTAAGGATTAATCATTCCCTTCCTCTTCCGTTCCCTGTTTTGTGTAATCCCAGGTTCCCGGCTCCTCAGCCGTTTCCCCGTTTTCATCCGGAACTAAGACTTCAGTCAGAGTAAGGGTATTTCCACTCACAGAATAGGTAAATCCTTTATCCGCCCAAAGACCTTCCACATAAGTGATCTGGAGCTGTCCGTCCTGTGCGGTGTAGGTAAAGTCCTGTCCCCAGAAAATATCTCTTCCGGTTCCGTCCGCGTTAAACGTATAGCCGGAGTCCCAGTAATCCTCGGTCCAGGTTCCTAAAATTGCGGAATCATTTGCGATGGACTCCGCCGGTTCTTCTTCCTTTTTTCCGCAGGCACAAAGACAGCCGGCAATCAGGAACATGCATAAAAAGCAGATCAGAAATTTCTTCATGGTTTCTCCTTCGCAGATTCGGATTCTTCTTCCTTTACTTTCTGATAGATCATTGTTACAGCATCATCCCCTTCGCGGGTCAGGGTCAGCGTATCGCCTTCGATCGAATAGGAATAATCACAGGCTTCTGCGATTTTTTCATCATAGGAAATATGAAGTTTCTCTGCATCGATCGTATATGTAAACGTCATGTTCCAGAAGGTATCGACGCCGGTGCCGTCCAGATAAAAAACATAGCCGGAAGGAATGCCGATATCCGGAAGGGAAGGCGTCCCGTCATTCGTGATCTGGCTCCACTCCCCGGTCAGCTCCTGTTTCAGCACTTCCGTTTCTTTATTTCCGCTTCCCTGCGGTTCTTTCGCACCGCATCCGGCAAGCAATCCGAAACACATCAGTACACATATAAATGCTGTTAAGAATGTTCTTTTCCTCATCGGTTTTTATTTTGCCTTCTTGTATTTATTCTCGCTGCTGCCATCTTCCGCAAGGGTCAGGATATCCCCGTCAATCGAATACGTATAATCATACTCACCGAAATCACAGGAAAAATGGAGTTTTCCGCCGGATGCCGTGTAGTCGATCTTAACATCCATCAGCCCGTATACGCCGGTGCCGTCTTCATTAAAGGTCCAGAAATCACCAAGCTGCTGCTCTTTCGGAACATCTGCTTCTTCCCAGGTTCCGATCAGAGCCGGATCAACTTCTGCTGTTTTCGCAGGCGTCTGCGCTTCACTGCTCGCATTCGGTGTTTCTTCTTTTTTCCCGCCGCATGCAGTCAGGCATAAAATACAAAGAAGGATTGCGGCGATAATAGAAATCTGTTTTTTCATGGCTGCCTCCAATTAATAAAATTGAACTCAAAAATTATATTATAAAAACGAGCAAATAACAACCGCCATTCCCGCTTCTCTACTCCGAACGCAGGATCCGGTAGGAAAACAGCAGGTATTCCCGGATATCCGGATCGTCCAGATCCAGCTCTGTCATCTGCCGGATCTTTTCAATACGATAGATCAGAGAGTTCCTGTGAATATTCAAAGATTTTGCCGAATCAATCAGCGACCGCTCGTGCCGCAGGAACTGGTAAAGCGTCTCAAAGAGCTCTCCGCCGTGTTTTTCATCATATTCCTTCAGCTTCTCCAGCGCCGGATGTGCCATGTTCGCGCCGACAACCGCACGCATCGTCTCATCCGTAAAAAAGCGCATCGCAACGTCCGGCCGGATGCCTGCAAACTTGCCGCTGTCGTAGGAAAGCGCGATCTTCGCCTGATGATAATAATTGCTGAGCCCGGTCAGATCATCAAACGGATAACTGAAACCGATCCTCGCACCCTGATAATACAGGATCATATCCAGATGTTTTTGGATCTCCTGCTCTGTTTCTGCCAGAGGGATCACGACAACGACTTCCTCGCCGTATTTATAGGCAAGCGAGCCCTCGATCGTATCCGTGATCATTTTCTCGATCTGCTCCTGTGGAATGTATCCGCAGCCGGTGATCACCGCCATTTTATAGCCCGCCTCGCAGGGCGGAAGATAACGCCTAAGGACTTCTTTTCTTTCGACATGCTCCGGATCCTCGATCAGTTCCCGTATCAGATTCCGGCTGGTCTTAAAGGGATGGTCGTCCCGGTGAACATTCATCCATTCATCAACGGCTTCTGACAGTATCTCCGAAAGATTCAGCATACCAAGCGTGACCGGCGTTTCATTTTCGATAATGATCATCGTCGCCACCCGCTCTTTGCTGACCGGAGAATAGATCAGATAATTGATTCCCCGGTTATCAATATCGGTCGTCGGCGGGCTGAAAAGGAAGGGGACATTTTTTCCTCTTCTTCTGCTCGCTTCAAGATTTCTCTCCATTTTTTTGTGGGTGATCGTCGTGGTATCCAACGGAAGATAGCCGGTCTCAAGAATATGATCCCAGGCTTCATTGACCGTACCGGTTTTATGATCCGTCTTTGCAAGGACCCGGTCTGTTTCATCCACAAAGAAGACCGGATTATGGAACAGCCGGTATGCGATATCCGTGATTTCCTGAAGGCTGCAGCCTTCAAAGATCCTGTGATGCAGCTCCCGTTCCCAGAGTTCATATGTTCTTGACGCTTCGAGTATTGTATTGATCGTCCGATCAAGATGGGCATCCTTGATCAGGATCTGATCCCGGCCGAACGCAAGAACCACTGCGCCGTCCTTTTCGGAGATCGTGACGCAGTCTTCTGAGATTTCATTGATTTTAATACCCTTTACATGGGCTGATCCGTTAGTCAGATGCGACACCGGACGAAAGTCCTTCAGCGCATCCTCTATAATATTCATCGTCAAAAACAGCGACATCCCATCTTTTGGACCGGATCGCGGCCCACTGGGGCCAGGAATGCAT
>CAZOHB010000008.1:7863-19404 GCA_964579345.1 uncultured Parasporobacterium sp. | reverse complement strand
TCTTTTGCGGTAAGCTTTTTAACCGCGTCTGGAATCTTGGAACATGATCCGATTATAGTACGAATCATCCAAAACCGCAAATCCGGTCCAAAGTGCCGGGGCTGTGAAGAAAAACTCCTGATAAAAGTGTTTTCGAAATATGGTTTTTGCGATAGAATATTGTCTGACTATTTATTCACAAAGAGGATATATTATGATTTTTAACAACGTTTTGGAAGCAGTCGGCAACACGCCGCTGATCAGACTTAATCACATGACAGGACCGGAAGATGCGGAAGTCCTTGTAAAATATGAAGGACTGAATGTCGGCGGATCCATCAAGACACGTACGGCACTGCAGATGATCACTGCCGCCGAAGAAAGCGGACAGCTGAAACCGGATTCTATTATCGTCGAACCGACCAGCGGAAATCAGGGAATCGGACTTGCCCTTGTCGGTGCTGTTAAGGGATACAAGGTAAAGATCGTTATGCCGGACTCCGTAAGCGAGGAACGCCGGCTTCTGATCAGACAGTACGGCGCGGAAGTCATTCTGGTTCATGACAATGACAATATCGGGGAATGCATCGAAAAATGTATCGAAATGGTACAGGAAATGAAAGCATCGGATCCGCGCGTTTTTGTTCCAAACCAGTTTGCCAATCCTGAAAATCTGAATGCGCATTATTATGGAACTGCAAAGGAGATCCTTGCGCAGGTCGATGGTCCGATCGACGGCTTCTGCTCCGGTTTCGGAACCGGCGGAACCCTGACCGCGATCGGTCAGGTTCTTAAAAAAGCAAACCCGGATATTCTGATCTGGGTTGCAGAACCGGAACATGCCGCGATCCTGAAAGGCGGCTCCATCGGCTCCCATGTACAGATGGGCATCGGCGACGGCGTGATCCCGCCGATCCTCGATCAGGAGATCTATTCCGATATCGCGATCGTAACCGATGATGAAGCGCTGATCACGACAAAAAATCTGGTAAAAAGAGAGGGTATCCTCTGCGGCATCTCCAGTGGAACGAATGTCAGCGTTGCGCTTCGTATGGCAAGGATCCTTGGAAAAGGAAAGCGCGTTGTCACAGTCCTTCCGGATACCGGCGAACGCTATTTCAGCACAGAGCTGTTTGAGCACTGAGAAACTCTATTTATTCGTAAAAATGTTGATCGCACTTTCGATCAATGAACCGAGGCCATCGCTGATCTCATCGATGGTCTCGCTTTTTTTCAGCTCATCCATGACCTTTTTCCTGGTTGCCGGATCCGCCTTCCGGTAAAGCTCGACAAGTTTTCTTTCCGTCGAAGAGACCCGCATGCTTCCGCCGGTCGAGCTGCTGCCCGAAGAAGAGGCAGAAGAAGAGCTGCCGGCGGAATTCTTTTTATATGTGCTGGAAGAAGCCGCGTCCAGGAGAGATTTTTGAGTAATGCCGGTCGCCTTGGCGATCTGCTTCAGCTGCTCATTCGTCAGGCGGATCTCACCACGCTCTGCTCTTCCCAGATCCGCGGTACTGCAGTTTTTCACTTTTCGCGCAAGCTGCTCCTGTGTCAGCCCTGCCTCAGTCCTTGCTTTTTTGATCAGATTTCCGACTTTATTTGCCATGGCTTCCTCCCTTTTACAATCCGCTTTTCAAAATCCTGTTGCTCCTGTTTCTAAAAACCGCATTGCGCTTTCCGCCGCATCCCCGTTCAATGAAGCCCTGCAAAAAAATCCTCATACAGATCGTCTTCTCCTGTCAGCTTCGGAGAATTTTCCCCGCCGCCGTTGGTCGAACGTTTCATCGCCGCATACGTTTCTTCGCTCGCTGCGATCACATCCATCGGATACACTTCATACCCAAGATCTCTGCAGCAGGCACAAAAAGCCTGAAGCGGAAACTCCGCCTCCCTGGTTTCCAGAAACCGTTTCTTCAATTCTTCCTCATGCAGAGCCCTTCGCTGCAGCTCCGCAAGCATTTCCGCTGTATTCATGAATTTACTATAACACAATCTCCGTGCCGGAGACTACGCTCTTCTGAAATATTTGTTGACTGAAAAAGGCAGAGCCGCGCGGCTCTGCCTTTCGTTCTTTTGTTTTTTCAGATTCTTCCCCTGCGAATCCTCACAGAGTAATCTTATTTCAGACCAGCCTGCTCTAAGAGGCCCGGGATCTTGGATTCCCATCCAAGGGTCATGATATGAACGCCCTGGCAGTAATCCTTGCACTCGCGGATAATACGAGCTGCGATCTCGGTACCGGTGATGCCGGCTTTTGCTCTTTCCTTATCAGCCTTCAGCTCTTCGATGATGCTTGGCGGAATGGAAATACCTGCAACGTTGTTGTTCATGAAGTTGCACATACCTGCATTCTTCGGAACGATGATACCCAGCTGGATCGGAACACCGAATTCTTTTGCTCTCTCATAGAATTTGATGTATTTCTCGGAATCAAAGATCGCCTGTGTCTGGAAGAACTGTGCGCCTGCTTTGATCTTGCGTTCCATCTTAACGAGCTGTGCGTCTACGGAGTCGCTGCAAGGAGAAACAACTGCGCCTTTTGCGAATGTCGGCGGCTCGCCTTCAAGATCCTGTCCGCCAAGATCCTTGCCCTGCTCTAAAAGTCCCATGGTATAGAGAAGGGATACGGAGTCAAGGTCGAAGACCGGTTTTGCGCCCGGATGGTCGCCGAGTTTTGTATAGTCACCGGTCAGAGACAGCACGTTGTCGATGCCCAGCATCGCTGCACTTAAGAGATCAGACTCTAATGCAATACGGTTTCTGTCACGGCATGTCATCTGGAAAATCGGGTTGAACCCGTTATCTTTTAATACTTTACATACTGCAAGTGAACCAAGACGCATAACGGAAGACTGGTTGTCAGTAACGTTAATTGCGTCAACCCCTGTCAGGTATTCTTTTGCTTCTTCAATCATCTTTTCGATGTGAATTCCCTTCGGAGGACCTACTTCAGCAGAAACAACAAACTTACCTTCTTTAAATAACTCTGTTACTTTCATTCTTTATCGCTCCTTCTATATTATTCTGACTGTTTTGCTTCTTTTGTTGCGTCATCTGTGGAATAGTCACGGATCTGAACCGGAAGATTTCTTAACATATCAACCTTTCCGAGTTTTTCCAGACGTTTCTGGATACGTTCCCAGCCGCATTCCATTTCCGGATCTACTTCGCACATACCGTTCTTTGCGCCGCCGCACTGGCCGTTTACAAGGCTCTTAGAGCAAGCGGTGAGCGGGCAGATGCCACCGGTTCCATTCAGGAAGCACTGGCCGCACTGATCGCAGTCGAACAGCTGCGGAGTTACACCCTGATAGCCCGGAAGTTCATAGGTATCGCATGCTGCGAAGACCTTTTTGTCAGCGCAGAAATCAGCCACTGTCTGAACACCGACGCCGCAGGAGAATACGAGCACAACATCTGCTGCCTCGATCTCTGCTTTGTAATTGTTCAGATGCAGTTCCAGATTCTTCGGGTTGCAGATGTAATCCATGGTAAGGATCTCTGTAACCTTTCCGGCTTCTTTCAGTTCTTTCTGAAGCTCAACCGCTTCTTTTTCCGGGAAATGAACTTCTTTACAGCCAAAACAGTTAATGATAAATGCTTTTCCGCTTACTAAAGCTTCAATGCATTCTTTCTCTTTTAATTGAGTGATCAGCATATTATTTCACCTCCCTTGCAGCTTGTTTGCCTGCCTTGATCCACATTACAAGCGGGATCTTAGAGGAGCAGATATACTGACAGCATCCGCATTCGAAGCAATCCATGATGTGTTTCTCAAGGAGCGCTTTTCCATCGTTTTGTTTTGCAAATTTATAGAAATTGAGCGGAGCCAGTTCCATCGGGCAGACATCCTGGCAGCGTCCGCACTTGATACACTCGTTTGCTTCGGTGTATTCGGTGTTCACTGCGATGATGCCGTTGGTTCCCTTGATTGCAGGAACGTTCGTGTTCTCTAAAACAGCGCCCATCATCAGACCGCCCATCTTAACGGTCGCGCCTTCACGGGTCACGCCGCCGCAGTAATCGATGATATCCTGTACATTCGTACCGATCTTCACCATGTAGTTGCCCGGTGTCTTGATAAAGTCGCCGGTTACGGAAACCGCACGCTCTACCAGAGGCATACCCTTCTGGATCGCATCGGAGATTGCAACTGCCGTGCTGACGTTTGCAACGACCGCACCGACATCAGCCGGAAGACCGCCGGAAGGAACCATGCGTTTCATGACGTTCTTGATGAGCATCTTCTCTGCGCCCTGCGGATATTTTGTTCTCACTTCCGCAACTTCGAGGGTCTCATCACCTTCGATCTTTTCTTTCATGAGTGCGATCGCATCCGGTTTATTATCTTCAATTACGATAATTCCCTTCGGTGCGCCGACAGCTTTGATGATCGCTTTCAGACCGTAGATCACATCGTCTGCCTGCTCAAGAAGCACACGGTGGTCAGCTGTCAGATAAGGCTCGCACTCGCAGCCGTTTAAGAGAACGGCATCGATCGGTTTGCCCGGTTTTAATTTTACATAGGTCGGGAATCCCGCACCGCCCATACCGGTGATACCTTTGTCTTTTACGATCTCAACGATCTCATCCGGAGTCAGTTCCTCAAGCGGTTTTGCCGGTTTTACGGATTCGTCGATCGTGTTCTGTTTATCATTCTGAATAACGATTGCTTCCACATCCGTTCCCTTGGAATGCGGACGCGGCTCAATAGCGATAACCGTACCACTGACGCTGGAATGAACATTTGCGCTGATAAAGCCGTTCATTTCTGCGATCAGCTGACCGACTTTTACGGTATCTCCAACTTTCACAACCGGAGTGGCGGGGGCACCCGCATGCATGGAAGTCGGAATCACAACGGTATCCGGCTCCGGGAATTTCGCCAGCGGAATGTTTTCTGCAAGCTCTTTGTTCTCGGTCGGATGCACGCCTCCGTTATAGCCTGTAAGACGGCTGTCGCGGATCTCTTTTACGAAATCATTGATTACTTTGAAATTACTCTTTGCATAATCGCGCAGCTGAACCGGCTGATCAAGGAAGTCTCTCTGACGTCCCTGTGCTTCGAGTCTCTGATAGATTTTCTCCCATGCACAGTCTTTCTTCGGATCAACCTCACATTTTCCGTTCTTTGCGCCGCCGCACTGACCGTTCAGAAGGCTCTTGGAGCAATCTACGATCGGGCAGATGCCGCCGGTAAGGTTCAGATAGCACTGTGCGCAGGCACCGCAGGTCTTCTGTGTAAGAGCCATGCCGTGATGGCCGATGTAATTCAGCGAGTTGCTGGCAGCGATGACCGGAAGATCCTCCATGTCCGCAACAATCTGGATACCCAGACCACAGGAACATACTGCGATATAGTCCGTTCCTTCCGGAACGACACCTTCCAGTTTCTTTGCTGTCAGGAGCTGATTGCACAGAAAGTCGACTTTTACGATACCCGTAACATTCTTGCCCTGCTCTTTGGCAAAAGCGGCAAAATCATCGCCGTCGGTTTCTTCTACAGATTCAAACTCTTTGAAGCATTTGTTGCAGGCGATTACGAAGATATTATCCTTATCTTCCAGGAGGGAAGCAAGTTCTTCGTTGTCTTTCAATACATACTTGGTATAGTCCACCCATTTTCTCCTTTCCAAACATTATTAACCCTATTAAATCGCATTCACATGCAGATATCTTCTCCCCACGTTTCAGAAAATACAGATGGAATGTTCAGAGTTTTGTACAAATTAATTATAATCAGAAAGAGTTCATTTTCAAACGCTTTTGCATAAAAATAAGGACATTGATGCAATGTCCTTATAATATTTCCAATTTTCAAAAAATTTTTTTGCGAAAGAAAAGGTTAGTCTTTGCTTACTTCTCTAATTTCCCCAGCATCCGCAGGATCCGCATGGAAAGCTGGAAGGCAAAAAGATCTTTTCCGCTGGTCAGGTCAGAATCCAGGATTTCCTTAATCTTGGAAAGCCGGTATGCCAGCGTATTTTTATGCAGAAACATCTTTGCCGCAGCAGCATTGGTGTTGCATGCATTTTCCGTATATACCCAGAACGTATAAAGGTAATTCGTGCCGTATTGTTTATCGTATTCCATCAGATGGATGATGGAAGAATGCACAAAGTCCATCAGATTATTGTGGCGGTCACAATACTCCAGCAAAGCAAGATCGAAGACATCATCGTAAAAAATAATGCGATGGTCTTCGACATACCGCTGGCAGACAAGCGCCGCGCGGTTTGCCAGGCGGTACTGACGCATCAGCTGTGTCATATTCCGGAAATCATTGCTGACACCGGCGATCAGGTCATTATTCTCGCAGACGGTCTGAATGATTCCCAGAAGACGATCGTCCAGTTTTTTATGTTCTTTGAAATTCAAAAGAAGCACGATCGATTTTTCGATCACCGCATACATGTGACCGGAAAGCGCGCCGCGGAATTGATTCAGCACCAGTTCCATCGACGGGACCTCTTCTTCCTCTCTTCTTTTCCGGATCACGACAACACACATATGATGCGCCGGTTCAAAATCCACGGTGGAAAGTCTGCGGCGGATCGTCTCGTCATCCGGATATTTGGTATTCAGAAGGTCCAGAAGAAGATAGGAGATATATTCGTCCCGGTTATTCTGATACAGCGGATTTTTCTGGAGTTCCTGACAAAGCAGATCCCGAAACGTCTCAAAAAGCATTTCCTCCTCTCCGGTCAGTCCGTCTCCGGTATCCAGCATGATCGCGTATGCAACCAGCGTGTTCTTGATACGGATACCGATTGCGTCACAACGGCACCCCAGAACAGAATGAGTAAAATGGAAGCTTCCCGTCTGCTTATACAGAAGTTCCCGGATCACGTCTTTTTTCAGGGACGCGATCCCTTTGCGGTCCAGAAATTCCTGGTTGGAAATATCGCCGTCCGTCAGATACCGGTAAATCTCCGATTCATTCCGGAACTCTTTTTCTTCATACCGTCTGGCCAGGATCTTATAAGAAGAATCCACGATCAGGATCGGATGATGAAACACAGAGAATGCAGCATCCGTCAGGTGCTGGATTCCCCGGTTCGACAGAAGCGCTTCCGTCAGGAACATATAATCTGATTGATACGATTGTTTCTCAGCCATGCATCCATTTTATCACACAGCGGAAACTTTCGCTTCAGAAATTTATGCGGTTTTCCCGGATGTTATTTTGTCCCGGATACGCCTCCGACATTCCAGTCCACATACCGGTTTTTGCAGCCGGTGTCCCTGATCAGGAATGAGAAGACAACACCCACGACAGCGATGATCACACACGGAAGGAGCGCCTTGCTGTAAAGCTCTCCGCCGGAGGATGTCACTGCGTATTTGTCCAGGAGTGCACCGAGAACTGTCGGCATGATCGATGAGACAAGCATACCGATGACGTTTACTGAAGCAACCGAAATGCCGACATACACCGGATTATTGATCTCCCTGGAATAAGACAGAATGATCTGGGTTCCGCATCCGCCGATGCCCATAATGATCATGGCAATCCAGAGGATCCAGGTCGGAAGCCCGTTTTTTGCTCCAAAGCAGAAAACACTGTACAGGATCAGAAGGATGACGGAGATTCCGATGATCACGATCTTCCTGCTTTTCAGGCGGTCGGAAATCGACCCGATAAAAAACGCGAACACGATGGATGCGATCATCATACCGGTCGTAAACGCAGTGGCCTGGGTGTTGGTATAGCCGAAGCTTTCCTGCAGATACGGGATCGCCCAGGTCGATGCAAACATATTAAAGAGTCCCTGATGCACGGCCATAACAACAAAGACCGGCCATCCGTAACGGTTTGCAAATGTTTTTCCTACCGCCTTCAGAACCGTCTTTGCAGAAAGCACTTCTTTCGCCGGCATCTTCCGGCCTTCAATTTCCGCCATCGACGGCAGGCCGATATCGGTCGGGTCGTTCCGGACAAACAGCCAGCAGCAGATCGCAAGGATCAGACTTGCAGCGGCGCTGACAAAGAAGACGACTTTCCATGGAACATAATCGATTGCAACTGCCAGCGGATACTGTGCGACCAGCGCACCGCACTGTGCGACGACACTGGATGTGGAGAAGATGCTGGCGATCCGGCTTTCCGGGAACCAGGCTGCGACGAGTTTCTGGGAACAGATGACCGGTACAGAAACGCCGATGCCGATCAGCATTCTTCCGATACATGCAACCGGAAAACTGCCCGCGGTTCCGAAGATCACGGCGCCGATCGCGGAAACGAAACTGCCCGCCGCAACCGTTGCGCGAACACCGATCACATCCATCAAAACGCCCATCGGAATCTGCGCGATCATATACGGATAAAAATACATGGCGCTTAATGTTCCGAACTGTGTGGCATTCATATGGAATGCGTCGGTCAGCGTATCTTTCATTACTCCCGGCGAGTTTCTGTGAAACTGTACCATAAACTGGGCAAGTGCCAGAATAATGAATGAGACCCATCCGGTCCGTTTTAATCGACGGTTCTGTTCTTTCGTCAGCTGCATTGTTTTCACTCCTTCAGTTACTTACGGGCATTTTCATATCTGATAGTTATAGCCGGCATCGAAAGCGGCTGCGTTTTTTTCCGCATACGCCCCCTTGCCCTTGTCTTCAAAATATTTTAAAAGTCCGGTTTTAAAAAGCTCCGAATCAAACATGCCGGTCAGTTTCAGCAGTTGTCCGAGCGCTGCAATGTTTGCTCCCTTTCCATTGTTTACAGATCTTGCGATCGTAGCAAACGGAATGCGGTGGGCCGTGACCCCTTCCATCTCAAACGGCACATCCTCACCGATCGTGTCGGAATTGATCAGGACAAGCCCGCCCTTTTTCACAAAGTTTGAAAAGCCCTCAAGCGACGGGCGGTTCATGGCAACGAGAACATCGAGTTCTTCAATGTCAGGATGACAGATCGGCACATCATCGATCTTTACAAGACTGTAGCTTTTTCCACCCCGCATCTGTCCGCCGTAGGCAGGCATCCACAGCACTTCTTTTCCTGCGTTCATCGCAACATTGGCAACGATCAGCCCGGCTGTCAGAACGCCCTGTCCGCCGAATCCGGCAAAAACAATTGATTTTTCCATTTGTAATCATCCTCTTCCGATATTATGGCTGCCTCTCTCAGCATGCCGCTTCTTCTTTGAATACTCCAAGCGGATAGTATTTCACCGCTTCTTCCCCGATCCATTTTATGGCGTCCACAGGACTCATATTCCAGTCTGTCGGACACGGAGAAAGCATTTCTACGATTGCATATTTGCCTTCGTTGATCTGCAGCTCAATTGCCTTCTTTATATATTTTTTTGCAAGATTGATATTCTTTGGGGAATTAAGCGCAGCCCTTGCAGCAAAAGCGACACGATCTTCCATTGCCGCCATTCTTAACGGATCGAGAGGCATACCGGTCGTCTCCGGATCCCGGCCGAAAGGAGACGTGGTCGTGACCTGCCCCGGAAGCGAAGTCCAGGACATCTGACCACCTGTCATTCCGTAGTTATTATTATTAATGACGAAGGTCGTGATCGGATCCGCAAAATGAGCCGCGTTGAGTGTTTCGGAAAGTCCGATGACATAGGCATCTCCGTCACCCTGATAGGTAAACACAAAAGTTTCCGGTCTTGCCAGCTTCACACCGCGGGCGATCGTCGGGGCTTTCCCGTGATGGCTTTCGATCGCACTGCCCAGTGTTGTCGCCGCAAAATAATTGGAGGAACAGCCAACACCGTCCACGCAGATATAATTGTTATCGTAACCGACTTCTTCCAGCACTTCATGAAGCAGCCGGGTAAACAGCCCGTGCCCGCAGCCCGCGCACCAGCTATGCTCTTTCAATAATGCAGGTTTTGTTTTTGCAACTGCCATATTCCTGTTACCTTTCTGTTTCCATGATCTGATAATATTTGTTGATGATCTCGCCGACCTTTGCCGTGACCGGCCCGCTGCAAAGACTGCAGATTTCCGTGTCCCTTAAATGTTTTACTTTTTTCGCAGTGATCAGAACATCCTCCGCCATCTGCGGGGTGACACAGCTCTCGATCGCAAGGATCGTTTTCACACTGTCCGGCAGCTGTGCAAAGCCTTTGATCGGGAACGGCCAGGCGCTGATGACCCGAAGGAGTCCGACTTTTTCTCCCTCCGCACGAAGTTTGTCCACTGCTCCCCTTGCAGTTCTCGAAGGCAGACCATAGGCGGTAAAGATCGTTTCCGCATCTTCGGTTCTGTAGCACTCCCAGCGCTGTTCTTCTTCTGACATTGCCGCAATCTTCCTCGCGATCTTCGCTCCGAAATCCGGATCGTCATGATCTAACAGAATTTTTTTCGGTACGCCGTCCATGCCATCAATGGCTCGCGCTGTCTCCTTAAACTCCGGAAGTTCGACCGGTTCAACCATCTGTCCGATTTTGCCTTCCGAAAGGATCTCGACAGGGTTCTGCCATTTTTCTGCCAGTTCAAAGGATTCGTAAGCGAAATCCATCATCTCCTGAACACTGTTCGGCGCGAGGATCAGAACACGGTAATCCCCGTTTCCTCCGCCGCGGGTATCTCGCAGATAATCCCCCTGTCCCTCCAGGGCAAATCCGAGACCCGGACCGCAGCGCTGTACATTTGCAAACACACCCGGGATCGATTTTGCGCACATCCCGGAAATGCCTTCCTGCATCAGACTCATGCCAACGCCGCTGGAAGATGTGAATGTTCGCATACCTGCCTGCCGGGCTCCATATACCGTAAAGATGGAAGCGGTCTCGCTTTCGGTCTGGCGAAAGATCCGGCCAAGTTCCGGCATTCGTTTCGACAGATATTCCATGACCTCCGACTGCGGCGTCATCGGATATCCCGCAAACAGCCAGGCGCCCCCGCGAACAGCTCCCTCTGCTAAAGCTTCATTGCCTTTCATTAACACTTTCATATCGTTATCTCTTTCTGCTTACGCTTCGATCGTAAATACCGTGTCCGGACAGACGGTATAACAGGTCCCGCAATAAATACATTTCTCCTCATCTACCTGCACCGGCGTATAACTTTGTTTATTCATTTCATTCGAAAAACACAGTGCCTCTTTCGGGCAGAAGTGCACACAGTATCCGCATGCCTTACAGGCTTCCCGGTCAATGATGATCCTTGCCATTTGTTCCTTCTTTCCGGCGGGTTGTTCCTTTTTCGAGAAAGAACCGCCCATCCTCCATGATGAAACAAGTGTAGCAGACACCTTCTGAAGGGACATCAGTCTATCATCTAAAAAAACTCCCCTGATTTTGGTAAAACAGCCGATATCCCCTCAAAAAAGAATTTTAAATTCCTCTTGCATATTCGGTTAGCCTATGCTAATATATCATCGTAGTTAGCGATAGCTAACCCGCAAAATAAACAAATCCTAAACTTTTCTCATCAGGGGGCTGGTCATGATTAAAACGACCTTACATATCAATGATATGGCTTGCGGCATGTGCGAATCACATGTAAATGATGCGATTCGGAATGCATTTAAAATCAAAAAAGTTTCTTCTTCCCACACCAAGAAAAAAACAGAAATCCTCTCCGAGCAGCCTCTTG
>CAZOHB010000008.1:0-7853 GCA_964579345.1 uncultured Parasporobacterium sp. | reverse complement strand
TTTCCAGAACGGCGATCTGCTTCACCTTCATTGTACACAATACGGGGCAATTTAAGGAAGTGATTACTGCTACCGGTTATACAATGACCGGAATCGATTCCGAGCCTTATGAAAAGAAAGGGCTCTTCCGAAAATAAAAACTTAATACACCTCTAATTGTTTTATAAGTATTGTGATGAAAGAAACCGGCATTCTCCTTCGAGAGTGCCGGCTTCTTGTTGTATTTAAAATGCTGTAAATGGTTTCCTGAAAAATACTGTCCCGTAAAATTCTGTTTCGTGTCTCTGCGTTCAGAACCGGTCTTTCTCCTGCGCAAACAGTTCCGGAAGGATCGCCGCAAGGTTTGCAAATTCCTTGATCGTATGGCGAAGCAGGATCATCAGCGGCTCCTTCGGAAGTTCCGCTCCTTCCGGCAGAACCCTGACCGCCTTTTTGTTTTCAATCTTCCACCCAAACCAGAAGTGGCTGCGAAGTTCTCCTCCGTTTTCCGTCGGGCGGAAAAAATGTGTCATAAAAACACCATCGTCAATGCCGCCACCGCAAATAATGGTTCCTGTAAAATCTTTCAGTTTTTCTTTTGAAAATCCGGCATCCTCGGGATTCCAGAACTTCATGGTAACCGGCGGCTCGCACTGACCCGGATGGACAAAGCCTTCATAGGTATCGTGAAAAGTGTCCCAATAGCGTTCTTTATAAGTCAGGCTGGCGTCCAGATTCTGTTCCGGATTTAAACTTCGCGACTCATAATGATCCTCCGGATCCCAGATCTTATAACGAAGCGGAGCCAGCCCATGCCATGCCCAGTACCAGTCAAGCATCTCTGCGGTAACTCCGGGCATCGGTGTCAGATTTGCGATCGTGGCTGTGCCATCGTCAAAAAAACACCATCCGTATTCTCCGGGCAGATACCCGTCTTCAAACAGCAGATCTTTATCCCGGATTCGAAGTGCTTCTTCCGGTTTCAGCTCTCTTGCGAGAACTTTTTCCGTATACCCTTCCGGAGGCGGAGTCATCTCCCGCTCAAAAAAATGATAATAACTTAGTTGTTTTTCTTCTTCCGTAACCGGAACACGAAATCCGTTTTCCATATCTTTTGCCTTTCCCGGCTTCTCCATTTTTGATCTTCAGGAAGATTTTGAGTCTTTTTCTGTTTCGCACAGAAAGATCGTTATGCCTCCAGATCGTCAATATATTCTGCCGCATGTTCCGCTGCCATACGTCCGGTATTCAGGCAGAATGCCATCGTATTCGCGGGCATCGTAAAGATATAGGTATCGCCGTATATATTCGCTGCATCGGTTCCGACTGCATACAGTCCCGGGATCTTTTTGAAATCCTCATTCAAAACTTCGGTTTTGTAATTGATCTTGATCCCGCCAAGCGTCCCATATGCTCCGAGGAAACTCTGGATCGCATAAAACGGAGCCTTGCTTACAGGGCGCATATAATCGCGTTCTTTATTGAATACGCTGTCATATTTCATCTCGCAGTCGGCATTATATTCTTCCAGCGTCTCTTTCAGACCCTCCAGATCGATGCCGGTCTTTTCGCAAAGTTCTTCGATCGTATCGGCTTCAAAATATGCACAGTAGCCTTCTGCTTTTGCCGCTTCTGCTGCCTCATCAAAATGATCAAACACGTCCGCTCCGTGGACTCCCGGATTGCTGACACCGTGTTTTTTATAGTATTTCAAAGTGGCGCTGTCCATGATCGTAAAGCAGGTATGACCCGGCTGCATCGAGATCGCATTTCCGGTGTAGGAGGTAACTCCGAGGCAGTCCTCCGGGAAAAACCGTTTTCCCAGTTTATTGACCCAGAGCACCGGCTGGCGGAATGCTCCTTCGAGAACGAAATGATTCAGGTTATCCGGAATCTGATACATCAGCTCCATCATGGTTTTTGTCTTTGCCGCGCCGTGCTTCCATGCCATTTTAATGCCGTCTCCGACATTGCCCGGAATCCGGAAAGAGAACAGATCCTTTCCCCATTCATATCCGGTCGCCTCTTTGATCATTTCCGGATTGTCTCCAAATCCGCCGGTTGCGATGATGACGGCTTTGGCTCTCGCTTCGATCTCCTCACCATCTTTGTCTTTTGCGAGGACGCCGACGATCTTTCCGTCTTCCTCGATCAGATCATATACCGGTGTCTGCGTATGGATCTGCGCACCGAGCTCTTTCGCCCGTTCGATCAGTACCCTCGTCATCGCAGATGCTGCCCGCGGTCCCGGTCTTCCGCCGCCATCCGGAAGCACATGGTGGATCGTCAGTTCCACCTGAATGATATGCCTTGCTCTTGCAGGCACATACTGCGTAAATGTGTTGTATTCAAAATTGACACCCATATCCTGCAGCCAGTCGATCGTGCTTCCTGACTTTCTGTAAAAATCATAGACCAGGCGGGTATCATCGATCAGGAAATGGGAAAAGTTCATATGTTTTAAGAATGCCTCATCCGCATCAAGGCTCTGACCGTTTTCTCTCTGGATCCGGCTGTTCAGGCCAAAGACACCCATTCCCATATTTGCCGCGCCTCCGCAGACCGCGCTTTTTTCAAAAGTCAGAACTTTTTTCCCGAGCTCTGCTGCCTGAACCGTTGCCGCAAGGCCTGACGGCCCGGCCGCCACAACAATGATATCCGCTTCCATTTTTTTCATAACCATTCCTCCCTCTAAGAGAATCTGCTTCATCAGTCTCAAGCGTACCACTCGATGTCTCAAATGAGAAACAAATAAAGTGACGAATAGAATACAACCAGAAAGTTGTGTTCCCTGCTTTCAGGTCATGTCCCTGTGGAACCTGACGCGAAAGCAGGGGTGCTGCGCATATATTCCGCAGCTGTATGTTCCGGCTCTGAAATCGGTTTCCTGTAATCCGGAATTCGTGCTATACTTTTGTCGTTCAGAAACGGGGGTATTATGGAATCTCATTATGATCATGTCATCATCGGCGCGGGACCTGCAGGAATGGCCTGCGCGATCTCATTAAAAAAACGCGGCGCGGATTGCTGCGTGATCGACCGTGCTGTTTTTCCCCGGAAGAAGACCTGCGGCGGTCTCGTGACTAAAAAGACCTACGGCCTGATCCGGGAATTATTAGCAAAATCTTCAGAAATTACAACGGCCTCTTCTCTTTCTCCCGACAACTCCTCTGTAACAGCCGAAGCGGCAGCGTCATCCGGTATCGATGAGGATATGCCGGATCTTTTCAGTGGAAAAACAAACCGTGTTGCACTGTATGCCCGTTCTGAAGTTCTCGTTCAAACAGAAGTGGAAGAGCCGATGCGTTTTGTGGACCGGCTGATCTTTGACCATGCCCTGGTAGAACAATATCGCGCGCTCGGCGGAACCCTCTATGAAGGAGAACGAAATTATTCGATTGAGAAAGATCAAAAGCAGATTCGTCTCTCGGACGGGGATCGGATCAGCTTCCGCTATCTGATCTTTGCTGACGGCGCACAGAGCAGCGCATATAAACTTTGCGGGATTCGTCCGAAAGAGCTCGCCTTTGGAATTGAAACGTTTCTGCCCGTATTACCGAAGAACAGCCGGGAAATTGCAAAAGCCGTTACCTCGGGCACGGATTCCAGAGGTATGGATTTCGGAGGCACAGGATCCAACGACACGGATCTCAGAGGCACAGATTTCAACGGCACGGAACCCAACGGCACGGAATCCGAAGGATCGGAATCAGCCTGTGGCAGCTTAAGGGGGATTGATGAGATCCGTCTTGTCTTTGGCTATGAAAGCAAGGGATATGTCTGGGTGTTCCCTTATGACAAATCCCTCTGCGTCGGTGCAGAGAATGTTTACCAAAAAGGCGCAGATCATCGGAAAGCACTGTTCTCTTTCTTGAAAGACTCCGGAACCGCCCCGGATACCCAGAAATATTCCGGTGCCTTCTTCCCCTGCGGATATCTTTTCCCACAGAGCAAGCTCCCGGAAAACATGATGCTGATCGGAGATGCGGCAGGGTTTGCAGATCCGATCTCCGGAGAAGGCCTGTATTTTGCTCTGCACTCCGGAATGCTCGCCGCCCGTGCCCTGCTTTCTGAGGCGACTCCAAAACAGTGCTATCTTCAGAGTATCCGCCCGATCGAGCAGATCATCAAAAGCGGCCGGCGGCTTCGGATCTTCTTTTACCTGCCCGGAACGCAGAAATACTTTGCGCGCCATGTCGCAGGCAACCAGAATTTCATCCGCTATTTCTTCTCCCACATGGTCGCGGAGTACGACTATTCCTACAGCCAGATCCTGCGTCTCTATCGGGATTATAAGCGAAGCAAACGATAGCTCCACGCTCGCATTCCATTCCCGCTCATTCCTTTTCGCCCAAACATGGTTCGGAACAAACATGGTACGGATGAAACATAGTGCGGAACAAACATGGTTCGGAATAAAAAACCACGTGGAACTTGTTCTTTCAAAGTTCACACGTGGTTAATTATTTTTCCGAACTAAGAAATTCGTAATAATAAGCAAATTGCTATTTTTTTTACGAATTTCCTGATTGGTCTTACTTCCGAGATGGCAGGAAAAGAATCCTTTCAGCTAATAAAGTAAATCATATTGATAGCGATTACCGGACTTCTGCGCCGCCCCATTCCACGACAGTAAATCCGTTGCGTTCAAAGCTTTTGATCTCAGGGGCTTTAATTTCCATCGGACCGTCAACTGCTTTATATGCCATAAAGACACGAAGAACACTGTCCGGTTTCGGGGAGATCTGCAGCTGTGCAACATCCGTATAGCATGTGGTCTGGAACGTGATCAGATTGTATTTGTTGTTCTGCATCCGCGGCTGCCAATAGTTGATAAAATCGTTATACTCATTCGGAATCAGTCCCATCTCCGGAAGAATCTTCAATAAGAATTCCCGCGTGTCCGTTCCGGCAACGACATAACCTTCCGACCAGTCATACTCCGGTTCACTGTCAGATTCCCAGTAAATATACGGGTATTCTTTACCCGTCTTCCGGTCAACGATCCGTCCATCCGGATACGCCGTTACGTTCCATCCGTTATCATACGCCGGTGCAGTCCGTGTGAATTGTCCCTCTGCCAGCTTTACGTCAACAGATACATCCAGCCGGCCGGTCGGATACAGATAGATCGCCGGTTTTGCCATACCGCCGGTCGCAGCAATATAATTTGAATTCACCCAGCCATAACGGCCTTTATATTTAATATAGATCCATTCTCCGGACCAGCCTTCTTCCGCGACTTCAGTGCCGTACGGGATCTTATCGATTGCCTCATATTCCGTTCCCGGACCGTAGCGGAACATCAGACCGCTCTTCGCGGTAACAGTGCCATGATATCCGTAATCAACAACATTCTCCGGCTCAACCAGTTTTTTCGGATCGATCTGTCCGGCCGCCTTTTTCGTCTCTTTCTCCAATGACGAAGCATCTTTCGTCAGATAGTCCATGGAGCACCAGCCGGAAAGCCCGGCGACTGTTGTATATGCCCAGCCGTTCTTTTCTTTTTCCACGGTGATCCCGGTGCCATAATTGATCAGGTAAATTGCTTTGTAGTTCTTACCAGGACCTTCCCGCAGCAGCAGACCGCTGTGCGCAGTCGTATACATTTTTTGCGGGTACTCCGCATCCGCCTCCGTTACCGGTTCCGGCTCTTCCGTCGTCTCCGGTTCTGTACTCTGCTCTTCAGAACTCGGCTCCTCCGTCGCAATCTCAGTCGGAACATTTGCTTCCTTCTTTTCATCCATCCGTGGCTTGATCACAACAAAGAAAAGGAGAGCCAATACTGCAAGCAGAACAACAGCGCCTGCAATAATGCCTACGATCTTAACAGCAGAACTCTTTTGGTCTTTTTCCTCGGACTCATATCCCACATACTTCGTAACATACTCATCCCGCTCATATTCCTGAGGACCGGTCGTATTTCTGTTCCATTCGTTCGAAACCTGAGGTCCGGTCGTATTTCCGTTCCATTCGTTCGAAGCCTGCGGACCGGACCGGTGTGCCTGCTGCTGTGCGTTCTGTATTTCAGACTTGCTGATCAGAACAGTTTCCTCAGCAACCGGCTCCTTCGGAACCTTTAATCCACAATGCACACAAAAAATATCACCATCTTCTAATTTATTTCCGCAATTTGGACAAAACATGACGATACCCCGCTAAATAAGCAATTTGTCAATTGCATGATTACTATTTGTTAACTGCATTATAATCCCCGTTTGATGTGTAGGCAATTTTTTTCATTCCTCGCCTGCAGTGTTCCGGCGTGTACTTTGCAGGCCGTACGGTGTGCAGCATCCTGAAACCCACAGGCACAAACGAACGTTTCGCCGGAAAACCGCCTTACAGCAGCGGAATATGCGTTTGTGCCTGTGCAGTGGCTGCGCTGCGATAAAACAGTGTTGCATTTAAAAAAACTGCCGCACTTTTCAGTACGGCAGCCCTTCATTCTTAAATGTTAAATTGTTAATTCCGGATCACACGATTCCTGCATCATGTTCGGTGGCATCCGCCGCCAGAATATCCTCCAGCTTTGCAGCCATCTTCTCTTTATAATGATGCGTCTCTTCGAGCATCATATCCTTCACCTTCATCAGACGGATCTGGGTGCTTCGCTCGTTCTCATCCAGCTTCATCTGGATGTATTTGATCTGCTCCTGCGTATCCGGAATCATGACATGTTCCAGTGCGTTAACACGACGGCGGGTCTTCTCGATCTCGGAAGCCATGAGCTGGCAGCTCTTTTCCACCTCCGCAAGACGAAGCATGTCCTGAAGAACCGTGGAAAGGGAAGCAACAGCGCCGTCAAGGTCGCTGGATGTAAACGCGTAACCATAAGAGAAGATATCGTTTTCATCCGCCGTCTTTGTCCGATATTCAAAAACCGGAACCTCAACACTCATGACATTCTTGAAGCTTGCCTCTAAGGCAACGTTCTGTCTCGGAGCCATGAATGCGGCATTGACTTCCTCGTCTTCCATACCGGCACGGGCAAGGACGAAATCTTTATTCGCTCTCGCGATGCCCTCTTCCACACGCTCACGAAGCGCACGGTTTTCACGGACGAGATCCAGGAACTGACGCATCAGCTCATCCCGCTTATCTTTTAATAATTTATGTCCCCGGATTGCAGTTGCCAGCTTTTTCTTCAGCTTGGTCAACTCCATACGGGTTGGATTTACCTGCTTTTTCGTAGCCATATTTTGTCCTTATCGGTTGTATAAAAACAATGTGATTCTATCATCCCGGCCACGCCGGTTTCCCGGCGCGCCAGCATCAACAGTAATTAATTATTTATCGTAATACTTGTCAAGGAACTCATCCTTGATACGCTTCAGCTCTGTTCTCGGAAGGATCCGTAAGAGTTCCCAGCCGAGATCCAGTGTCTCTTCGATGTCGCGGTTAGCGGCAAAGCCCTGAGATACATAGCGTTTTTCAAACTCATCCGCGAACTGCGCATACAGCTTATCCATATCTGTCAGAGCAGCTTCACCGAGGACGACCATAAGTTCTTTCGCCTCTTTGCCTCGTGCATAAGCAGCGAACAGCTGGTTCATGGTATTTGCATGATCTTCACGGGTCTTGCCAACACCGATACCTTTATCTTTCAGACGGGACAGGGACGGAAGAACATCGATCGGCGGCTGAATTCCCTGGCGGAACAGCTCACGGCTTAAGATGATCTGGCCCTCTGTGATATATCCGGTAAGGTCAGGAATCGGATGTGTCTTATCATCTTCCGGCATGGTCAGGATCGGGATCATTGTGATCGATCCGGTCTTGCCTTCCTGACGTCCTGCTCTCTCATACATCGTAGCAATCTAGACTATTATACTGGCACCGTTTTTGAATTTATCTTACCGGAATACAAAAAC
>CAZOHB010000007.1:0-33058 GCA_964579345.1 uncultured Parasporobacterium sp. | reverse complement strand
CTAGCTTTATCATACTTGCAGGCATTTTCAGCAAACTAACCAGGGAAAGGTAACATACACCAAATCTTCAGGCAATAAGAAGATCACGATCAACAAGAAAACCGGAAAGGTCACCGTCAAGAAGGGCCTGAAGAAGGGCACATATAAGATCAAAGTCAAGGCGGCCGGAAATTCGAACTACAAGGAGAAGACGAAGACGGTAACAATTAAGATTAAAGTTAAGTAATAGAATTTGCGGATTGGAAATTCTAACCGATCATAAGGGCGTCCTTCGGGGCGCCCCTTCTATGCCATTAAGATTTTTTTTAAAAAATTTTAAATCGGTGCAATATTATTCGCGCCTCCTGCATTGTCTTTATGTAGAGAAGTTATTTATCTTTTAAAACTGAATCAGGAGGTAGAAATGATGAAAAAGAAAGTGTTGAGTTTTTTCCTCGCGTTCACACTTTTACTGTCAGTCTTTGGCACCATGACAGTAGCGTTTGCGGATGAAACGTTACCGGAAGAGCCTGCACAGCAGGTAGAAGTCGTTAAGGCAGACCAGGTGATCAAGGTCGCTGAGGCTGTTGTCCTTACCGTTGGAAAATCCGGAAAAGTGAAAGCATCCTTAACAACCGGAAACGGCGCTCTTACGTTTATTTCCTCGGACGAGAAAGTTGCAACTGTTAGCAAAAAAGGCGTTGTTAAAGCGAAATCAGTCGGTACCGCAACGATCACGGTCAAAGCTGCTGAAACGGAAGCATTCGCTGCTGCAGAAGCAACGGTGACCATTACGGTCAATCCGAAAGCGATTGTTCCGACAAGCCTTGTATGCAAAAAAGCAGGTAAGTTTACCATCAAATGGGATAAGCTGAAAAAAGTATCCGGATTTGAGGTTCGCTTTGCTGCAAAGAAGAGCTTTAAAAAGGCTAAAGTTGTCAAAGTCAAAAATCCGAAAGCTACATCCAAAACCGTTAAGAATCTGAAACATAAAACAAAATACTATGTTCAGATCCGTGTATACAAAGATGTGGATGGAGTTAGATATTACTCCGACTGGTCGAAAACCAAGATGATCAAAGTGAAATAATACAATGATGTTAAGCAGTCTTGCAGCCTGATGGCTGTAAGACTGTTTTTGCAATTCATTTGACTACTTGTGATGAAATACCCGGATATGATAAATTATCGGGTAGAAGATATTTTGCCTGGCTAGTATTTTATTTCATCTAATGAATAATATTTTCAGCTTTCGTAAGATATAAAGTCACAGAGCAGTCGAATTTGATAATGGGGAAACAACAGAAAATACCTCCGGATCTGATGCGCAAGGTCATGTCCGGAGACATTGCAGCATTCGAACAACTCTATAATCTCACATACAAACCGGTCTTTTCATTCCTTCTGTCACTCACCGCAAATCAGGAGGATGCAAAGGATCTTCTTCAAGAAACCTTTTTACGCGTTCTCGGGTCGGCTCACCTGTATAAAGAGCAGGGGAATTTAATGGCCTGGATCATGAAAATCGGAAGAAATCTATTTCTGATGGAGCAGCGAAAACGAAGGGAAATTCCGGTGAGTGAGGAGGAATTGAGAACTGAGCAGTTGAATTTCGATGCCATCAGTGACAGGGAGACGCGGATTCTGATGGAACAGCTGTTTCGGGTGCTGACAGAAGATGAACGGGAAATTGTTGTACTCCATGCAATCGCAGGCTTCCGGCACAAAGAAATTGCAGAAATGATGGACATCCCGTTAGGAACGATTCTGTCGAAATACAACCGTGCGATGAAGAAATTGAAAAATACCGCCGGGGAAATGTAATTATGTACGAGAAGATCAATGAAAAACTAAATAAAGGATTCGAAGAGCTTGCGCCGGATATGTTCGATGATTTTATGAAAAAAGAACCGGTTCGGATCGAGACGGAAGCAGAGCTTCTCGGAACGTCCGGAAAGAGCAGCAGACCATTTCTTTCCATGAAAAAGATTCTGACAGCGAGTGCGATAGCAGCTGTGATTCTGCTTGCTGTTCTTGGCGTCTTAGCAGGAAGAAACCGTGTCGTTGACAGGATTTACATGGATGTGAACCCGTCTGTGTCAATCCTGCTTAACCGCCATGGCAAGGTTGTGCGCATCGAAGGTGCGAACGATGATGGAAAAAGGGTTGCCGAGGCGATCCTGGCTGAAGCGAAAAAGATAAAGGCGCCGGCAGAAGCGGTCCTTTTGGTGACAGAGGAGATGAACCGCGAAGGCTATTTTGACGTTCCGAATGCCCATCTGCTTCTTTCTTATTGTTATAAGGAAAAAGAGAATACGCAGCTCGTTGCCTCTATTTCAGAATCGCTTCAAACCTATGCCGAGGAACATGACCTGAACGAGGTTCTGATCGTTCAGAGCTTTTCCTATGATAAGGACCAGGTCAAACAATCGGATGATAAAGGGATTTCACCCGGAAAATACGTTCTGATAAAGAATTTAGGCGTGGGTGATGCGGATGCGGCCGCTTTCAGTGAAGATTTCGACCAAAAGCTTGATGACTATGTAAAGAATCATGGACAGGCCCTGCCGCAAAATACCTTTATTTACGTTATTGAAAAGAAGGAAGCGGTTCCTGAAAAGGATGCTGAAGAGGCTGAGGAGCCGGAGTCTGTAACAGAACCGGAAGACGGCGAAGAAATCAAAGAGCATTCTGACAATTCCTCGAATAAGAACAAAAATAACAAGGGCAAGTCAGAAGAGAAAAAAGCGCAGAAAAAAGAGAAGAAATCCAAGGAGAAGAAAGAGAAAAAGAAGGAGAATTCTTCCGGAAATCAATCAGAAAAGAAGAACAATTCTTCTAAGAATAATTCTTCGAACAATAGTTCTTCTAATAAGAATCAATCCGGTCAGAACGGACAAAAATCCAATTCGAATGCGTCCTCTTCCAAAGAGAAGAAAAAGGGCGGAAATTAAACTTATAGGCAATTAGTAGTATGGAGAAAGGGAGTTTGAAACATTATGAGTAGAAGAGTAAAACAAATTTCGGCGGTGCTTGGAGTTATTTTGATCCTGTTTGCTGGATTACCGTTTGCGAAACCGGCTAGCGCAGCAAATGCCAATGATATCAGCTCCGCGCATATCACGATTGAAAAACAGACCTTTACCGGGGCGCCGATCGAGCCTAAGCTTGTTGTTGAGATCAAGAAAACCGGTGCGAAGCTTGTTCTTGGAACCGATTACACGGCTGAGTTTTCAAATAATATCAATGCCGGAAAAGCTACGGTTAAGATTACCGGCATCGGCAATTATACAGGCACGAAAACAGATACGTTTGTGATCAACAAGGCTGATATTTCCAAGGCAAAAGTTACAGGCATTGCAAATAAGGTTTATATAGGGAAAGCAATCACGCAGACACCGGTCATCAAATTTACATCAGCTGCGCTTTCCACAAAAGATTATACGATTTCTTATAAGAATAATGTCGATGTCGGAACCGCGACCATAACGATTTCCGGACAGAACAATTGCCAGGGAACACTTACGAAGACGTTCAAGATCAATCCGAAGAAAACCTCGATCGTTTCTCTCACCAGAGGGAAAAGGCTGATGACTGTTAAGTGGAAAAAAGTCACGAAACAGACGACCGGATATCAGATCTGCTATGCTCTGAACAAGAAGTTCACGAAAGGCAAAAAGACGATAACGATCGCGAAAAACACGACCGTCTCCAAAAAGATCAAAAAATTAAAATCCTCCAAGGTTTATTACGTGAAAGTTCGCACCTATAAAGTGGTCGGAACTGCTAAGTTCTATTCCAAATGGAGCAAAGTGAAGAGTGTGAAAGTCAAATAAAACGCTGCCGGAAACGGCAACTACAATTCGGCAACAAAGACCGTGTCAATCACAGTTAAGGTGAAGTAGGCGAAATACTCCGGGAATCATTAATAATCCAATATTCAAAACACTCCGAGGTTCACCAATGGTCTAATATCTAAAACACCTCGGGGATCAGCAATAATCTAATATTCAAAACACAGGCGGCTGCAGAAACTGTAGCCGCTTTTGGCATCTTTCGTATGTAATCTCGAGGCTTTGCCCAAAAAAGTGACTTTGGTATATATCCGATAAAACTTCTTTCCCAAAAACTCCAGTTTGGTATATATGGCATGATAATTCAGTTTCGCTGTGGAAAAATACTTTTCAACAGACTGTTTAATGACTCAAAAAAATATATACCAAAGTTAAAAAATTGCGCATTGATTCTTTAGACATTTTATCCATCTTGATGTAATATTCCGTTAGACCTATACCAAAGTCAATTTTTTGGGCGAAGCGGTTTTAAGGACCTATTCCAAAGTCGATTATTTGGGCGGACTTCATTTAATTATTCAAAGCTGCTTACCGGCGTAAAACATGGGTTTGTCACGTTTGGATATGACAGTAATTATAATGAAACGCGTAATTATTTCGCTCTGAAAAAGAACGGAAGTCTCTATGCCTGGGGAGATAACAAAAACGGTGAGGCCGGGACAGGAACCGGCAAAAAAGTTAAAAAGCCGCGTCTTGTTATGAAAAACGTCTCACGGTTTACATGGTCCAATCTGTCCGGTTATGGCGGCGTGGCTTGTTATGCTGTTAAGAACAACGGCAATCTTTACGGATGGGGAAGCGGAGAAGTAGTGAAGAAGGCTGCTGATTCCTCGTCGGATAAAAAACGTTGGAAGCCGAAAAAGCTCCTGGAGAATGTATACACGTTGGATGGCAGCGCCGAAAGCAGCAATATGCTCGCGCTTACGAACGATGGAATTCTCTGGACCTGGGGCAAGGTTCCAGGCGACTATGGCGTATGGAAAACGAGCAAAAAGTGGGAGTCACACGAGACTTTGATGTACGACGGAATCGTCAAAGTGTCCGAGGATGTGATCGCGGCAGATACGAATGGATCCACGATCTTGTTTGTTAAGAAGAACCATTCATTATGGTATCAGGGCGGGGCTCCGGGCAGCGCGTATGAGGAGTCCATCAAAGAGCCGATGAAATTAACGAAAAATGTCAGCGCTGTCAGAACGAAAGAGGGGCAGGGGATCTTCGTCCTGAAGACCAACGGCTACCTTTATGGCACTAATTACGTATACAAGAAACACTTCGGAAAGCTGCACCGAATGGGGAAGGGCTTTCTGAAGGCTGATTAGGAAGACGGCGTTTGATTATTTAGTCATAGCAAGTGTCTGAATACAGCTCTTGCCAAATAAAGCAGGTTGTGTATATATGTGTTAAACCCGCTTGTTAAAAACTGCAACTTATGTATATATAGTCTCAAAAATCAGATTTGTCGTACAAATAAGCGGTCCAACACAGTGTTGAACAATTCAAAAAAACATATACACAACCTGATATTTTGCGCATCATTCTTTTCGGCAATTCTTCCATTTTACTGCAAGATTCTCTTAGACATATACACAAGTTGAAATTTTGTGCAAGGCCGCGAGAAAGACATATACATAACCTGAAATTTTGTGCATAGCCTTGATAAACACAGATACATAAGATTTTTGGCGAGCTGTCAGACTTCACCCCATAACCGCTGCATATATCAACGATTAACGAAAATACGAGCAATGACTTGATATAACTGCGGCCAGATATCTTGAACCAAACGCGGAAAGGACAACCTGAACTTGTATCGTTACATAGCTTTCGACGTGGAAACTCCAAATCGTTACAACAACCGCATCAGCGCGATCGGCGTCTCTGTGATCGAAGAGGGAAGGATTACGGACGAATTCTTTTCTTTTGTAGATCCGGAATCTTTTTTTGATTCGTTTAATACGCGGTTAACCGGGATCGACGAATCGACCATCGCGGACGCACCGACGTTTCCAGAAGTATGGGCGGAGATCGAGCCGATTATGTCGAGCGGGATTCTTCTCGCGCATAATGCTGTTTTCGATCTTTGCGTACTGAAAAGATGTCTGCATGATTACGGAATTGCGTGGAAACCATATGCAAAATACAGCTGCACCGTAAAGATGGGGAGGGCATTGCTGCCGGATATCCGGCATCGATTGAATGATATGTGCGATTATTTCGGAATCGAGCTGGACCATCATAAAGCTGACAGCGACAGTCATGCGTGCGCAGAAATCTTTCTGAATTATCTGAAATTAGGCGCGGACGACACCAGATTCATTAGAAGTTATAAAATGACAACTGAATGAGATCGTAAGTACTCGAAACAAATCATATAGATTATTTTCAATCTCAAATTATAAAGTAGCAATCATTAACTAGATGCAAGCAGTCGAATGATCCAGGCGGCGACCATGCTAAGGATCATGGCGCCGTTTCCGAGCAGGTTTGCGATCGAGATGCTTTTCATCTGAAGGATGCGGTGCTCCGGCGCAAGGTTTGCGCGAAACAAAAACAGGAGCGGTTTTCGGACAAAGATGGCAATCAGCACGGGAGAAAGAAGGCCGATCCAACCCAGAAAAATCACTGGTCCAACCGCAATCATCAAGAGCCAGAGTGCAAGAAGGATTCGGAAAAGAATGACCGTGCGGGGTCTGCCTAATACGATCGGGAGCGTTTTTCGGCCGGCGGTTTGGTCTTTTTCGATATCACTTCCGTTGTTGCTCATCATAATCAGTCCGATACTAATGATCAGCGGGATGCTGAAAAGAAGGGCGTCCCAATGTGCGCGGCCATCTGTGGCTGCGGCGACTCCAAAGGGAATCATTCCTCCCATGACAACACCCGATACCAGTTCGCCAATCGGATAATAGCTGAGTGGGAACGGTCCGCCGGAGTAGATGATAACGACGATGCCGCCGATCACTCCGATCAGGATTGGAAGCCAGTGCAGACTGCATAACACTCCGATCAGGGCACCAAGAAGAAGCTCACCCATCGCGACAGCTAAAACGTGGCGCGGGTTGAGCCGTTCGTATACTAATGTGGCATCGCTTTTTTCGAGGTGGTCCGCCTGGCTGTCGGTGCCTTTGATATAATCAATCAGGTCGTTGAAGGTATTGACGGCCGCCTGCATCAGCAGGCAGGCAATGACAAGTCCGATTGCCTGATACTCCTTAAGCGGCAGGCCCTTCAGCAGACAGAAAAATACGCCAAATAATGCAGGGCAGAGAGACGCCGCAAATGAATGCGGAGCAGAGAGCTGCACGATGTGGCGAAAGTTGATTGTTTGATATTTCTTGTTGTTTCTTGCTTTTTTAGTCATTGTTTTCCAGTAAAAAAATTAAATTTATCGTAGTTCGGAGCGGATATTACATTAACAGCCCGGAGCGTTAGTGGGGTTTCAAAGAGTTCCGGTTTTCTCCATGAGCATTAATTATTGCTTTGCGCGGAACAGAACCGCCGCGGCGCAAATGCATTACTTGCGCAAGATATGGTTCATTCCTGTATCTTCAATTATTTCTCCGCACGGAACAATACCGCTGCGCCATACATGAATTCCTTGTGGCCGACGCGCTTCATCCCGATATCTTTCAAAAGTTTTGTCAGTTCGCTTTCGCGCAGGAAAGACTCTGTGGACTGCCAGAGCCATTGATATTCCTGACGGTGGCTGGAGCCGCCGCCGATCAGAGGCATGACCCCGCGAAAATACAGCTTGTAGAAGGGGAGGACCCATTCCTTTTCGGGAACGAAGCTGTCCAGAATATAAAGAGCTCCGCCGGGAGTGATCACACGCTTCATCTCACGCAGTACCGCTTCAAAGTCCGGCGTATTGCGAAGGCCGAACGAGATCGCAGCTGCCTGGAAGAAAGCATCCGTAAACGGAAGCTGCATCGCATCGCCCTCCATCCAGACGACATCTTTCATCCCTTCGCTTTTTCTTTTGGCGACTTCCAGCATGGACGGGGAAAAATCCAGCCCACAGACTTTCAGATCCGGTCGGGCCTCTTTCGCCGCGATCGCAATATCTCCCGTGCCGCAGCAAACATCGAGCAGCGCCGCGTTTCGAGGAAGATCTTTCGCGATCGCGCGGATCATTGTGTCCTTCCAGCTTTTCTGCATACCAAGACTGATGCGGTTGTTCGCCGCATCATAACCCTCTGAAATATGTTCGAATACCTGATACACTTTTTGTTCTTTTTTCTTATAATGCATAGCGCAATTTTAGCACACCGCCGATGAAAATGCATGGAAGATGTCTGAAGCCGATTGAGCAAGCATTATTCTTAAATATCAACCAAGGATATGATATAATTTTCTCTGAACATAAATGGAATTCATAGAAAAAGAATTGGAGTAATATGAGTAATCAAATTCTGTATATTAATGCTTGTGTTCGGGAAGCGTCCCGTACCGCGGAACTGGCGGAACAGTTGCTCAAAAAGCTGGACCAGCCTTACGAGGAAGTCTGTCTTGAGAAGATTGATTTTCCAACGGTAAACGAGGACTATCTCAATCAGCGGGACCGGCTGATTACGCATGGCGATGATGATAATCCGATGTTTGACCTCGCGCGCCAGTTTGCGAAAGCGGAGACCATTGTGATTGCGGCTCCTTTCTGGGACCTTTCATTCCCGGCAATGTTAAAGCAGTATTTGGAGCTGATCAATGTTGTTGGAATTACGTTTCAATATTCGGAAGAGGGCGTGCCGGTCGGTCTTTGCAAGGCAAAAAGGCTGTTTTACGTTTCGACGGCCGGAGGTTTTTATGTTCCTGAGGAGTTTGGCTTCGGATACGTCAAAGCGCTGGCACAGAATTATTATGGCATTCAGGATGTCAGAAAGATCGAAGCCGTCGGGCTTGATATTGTTGGCGCAGATGTCAATGCGATTATGAAGGCCGCTGTGGCAGCGCTTTCAGAACTTGATTTGGGTTGACCAGTCTCAAGCTTGATTTTTTTGCGCATATGATGGTTGCAGCTCGGATGAACATAAAGCGCCAGAATAATTCTGTCTTCTGAGCAGATCATGTGGGTTTTGATTAATGCAATTCAGATAAATTAAAAAAAAGGTTTAGCTAGAGGTGAGTAACAATGCAGGTTTTAATATTAAATGGCAGTCCCAGGCCGAACGGGAATACGAAGCAAATGATCCAGGCTTTTTGCGAAGGGCTTGACGAGGCTGGCCACTCGTATCAGGTGATCGATCTCTGCCGGATGAACATCCACGGGTGCATGGCGTGTGAATACTGCCATGAAAAACGACAGGGCGAATGCATGCAAAAAGACGACATGCAGCGAGTCTATCCGCTGCTGAGGAAGGCTGAGATGCTTGTGATCGCATCGCCGATTTATTATCACGGGGTGTCCGGCCAGATGAAATGTGCGATCGACCGGTTTTATGCTGTGCTGTATCCAAAGAAACCGGCGAAGCTGTCTAAGGTTGCGATGTTCCTGAGCTCCGGTGATCCGGATATGTATGATGGTGCTCAGTTTTCCTATCAGGGAGATTTTCTTGATTATCTTGGGCTTGAAGGCATGGGCGTCTTTACCACATCCGGCTATGAACCGCATGTGGCGAAGGAAAAGCTGGACGAGCTGAGAGCGTTTGGAGCTGGTTTATAACTTAGTGGAAGATATCTCACACGGAGTTATACACTCCGCAAGATTTTAAAATAGATGGAAAAGGAGGAAGATTATGATCAAAGTTTATTGCTATAGTAAGTGTTCCACATGCAAAAAGGCGCTGAAATGGCTGGATGACAACAAAATCGAGCACGAGGTGATCGATATAAAGGAAAAGCATCCGGACGAGAAAGCTCTGCGGAAATTTCATAAGAAGAGCGGGCTGCCGTTGAAGCGATTCTTCAATACCAGCGGCATGCTGTACCGTGAGCTCGAGCTTTCCAAAAAGCTGCCGGATATGAGTGAGGATGAGCAGTTTGCGCTGCTTGCGACAGACGGGATGCTCGTGAAACGGCCGCTGCTGATCGGTGACGATTATGTCCTGACCGGATTTAAGGAAGCGGAGTGGAAAGAGAAGCTGCTCTAAAAAAGTACACACTTAAAAATTACGGAGCTTTGCTGCTGTCGCAGAGAATATAACGGAGATAAGAATCATGCCACCGGATCGCGAGTGGTGATCCTGCACATGATTGACGCAAATCAAATACCGGAGAGACGACATATGACAATAAGTAAAAATACCAAATTAAAGGAATTGCTTGCAGCGTTTCCATGGCTTTTGGACGAAGCAGAGAAGCTCGATCCGAAGTTTAAGATCTTAAACAATCCGATCGGAAAGGCTTTTCTGAAGCAGGCGACAATCGAGGATTTGAGCAAAAAGTCCGGTCTTACAGTGAATGAAATCCTTGACTGGATCAAACAGGAAATTGAGAGGAGAAAGCATTGAATAAAATCAGCTTGAAAAAAATCAAAAAATGGGTGGCAAAGATGAAGAAAAGTTATTAACAACGCTAATTAAGAAAAGCAGTTCGATCGATATTGATTTTATGAAAAAGAAACCGTTTTATTTGACATTTATAATAATAGCATTGCTGCTTCTGGCGGGGTGTGGTTCCAAGCCGCAGCCTGTTGAAGTATCTTCAGCGGAGGGTGAGATCGTGACGGAAGATGCAGCAGAGCCAGGCAGTGAAGATTCTGATTCCAAGGATTCTGGAGCCGGCAGTACAGACAACAGCGATACACCGACGGAGGAAAATGTCATGACGCTTAAGATTATGGAGAAGGAAGTTCCGGTTACATGGGAAGAGAACCAGGCTGTGAAAGATTTACGCTCGCTTGCACCGCTGACGATTTCGATGCATATGTATGGCGGGTTTGAGCAGGTTGGACCGATCGGCACCGAGCTCACTTCGGACGATACGCAGATGACTACGGATTTTGGCGACATCGTGCTGTATTCCGGCGACCAGATCGTTATCTTTTATGGTTCCAATTCTTGGGCGTATACCAAGCTTGGACACATTGATCTGTCCAAGGACGAACTGGAAGAGATGCTGTCGAATGGGGACGTGGAGATTTCAATACAATAGTAAGTTCATGCAATAAGCTTGCAGATAGTGAGATTACTCGAAGTCGAATGAGTGTATACATGCATTTTTCGGTAACTAATGAAAGTAGAGCAACATGACAACAAAGCGCCGTTTCTATCTTTATATTGCACTTACCGTTTTGATGATGGCGCTGATCTTTTTTCAGTCGGCGCTTCCGGCGGATCTGTCGCATACGGAGAGCGACTTAATTTCTGAATTTCTTGCTAAAATATTTCACTGGGATCCGGAGATGGCGTCATTTCTCGTCCGGAAAACAGCGCACTGTCTGGAATATGCGATCCTCGGTGTCCTACTGACATTGACCGTCGGGGCAGCCCGAGGGAAAGACACGTTCTCATGGGCACTTATTCTTTTGCCCTGGGCAATCGGAACCTTCTATGCAGTCACAGACGAATTCCATCAGCATTTTGTAGAAGGCCGGAGCTGTGAACTGCGGGACATGGCGATCGATTCGTTTGGCGTCCTGCTGGGTGTATGCATCGTATTAATCATTTCGTGGCTAAGAAAAAAGAATCATTCTGGCACAGCGTGAAGGATGCACTGGCGAAAACGCAAAAGCGAATCCGAGGAGTTTGTGTTGTTGAGAAAAATGAATATTAAACTAAGACCGGATAAAGAAATCATAGTTGAAAAGAAAAAGTTCGGAAATGTACCGGTCCTTATTTTGAGGCCGCGGGATGCGCAGCCGCTTCCGGTGGGTGTGCTTTGGATCCACGGCGGCGGCTACATTACAGGATTAAAGGAAATGGTGTATATGAGCCGTGCGGCTGACCTTGTAAAAACCTTTGGGGTTACTGCAGTTTCACCGGGCTACAGGCTTGCATTTAACAAACCTTATCCGGCGGCTTTTGATGACTGCTATGAGGCGTTGGAATACATGCATCAGCACTCCGACGAACTCGGGATTCGTCATCTCATCGTTGGTGGTGAAAGTGCCGGCGGCGGACTGGCGGCTGCTGTTTGCATGAAAGCCCGCGACCGGGGCGACATTTCGATCGATTACCAACTGCCGCTGTATCCGATGCTGAGCAACCTCGATACTGAAACATCGGCAAACAATTCCGGAAAGATCTGGAATACAAAGCGCAATCATTTTGGCTGGAAGATGTACCTGCGCAAGGATGCGAAAGCAGCGGTTTCGCCGTATGCAGCGCCGGCCGGACAGACGGATTATCATGGGCTTCCTCCCTGTTACACCTTTGTCGGCGACGGGGAGCCGTTTTATGCAGAAACACTGGACTACGTGAAAAATCTGCAGACAGCCGGGATTAAAGCGGAGTTCGATGTTTATCACACAAATTATCACGCTTTTGATATGCTGCGGCCAAAAGACGAGCCGGGAAAATCAGCAATTCTTCGGTTTTCCGAGGTGTTCGGCGAAATCTTAGAAAGTATGAATCTTGAGGTATAACCATTGAAATTGAAATTCGGAAAATTTGGCGTTCGGATGTTTTATAACCGAATGACGAAGAAAAAGGTTTGGCCGCCTGCAGACTGGCCGGAGTTCGGAAAGTATCAGGAGCGCCTGGATATTGACGCGTTTGGAGACGGCATCAGTACGCACCAGCTCGACCTGTATTACGCAGACGAGACGATCCGTAATCATAAGCTTTTGATCGATATTCATGGCGGCGGCTATATTGCGAATACGCGAAAAATGAATTACGGATTCGCGTCGGTGTTCCTTGATAAAGGATATGACGTAGCGCTGCTGGATTATCCGCTGAATGACGGCGTTCAGGACATCATCGATGAGGTCCGTGTCGTTGCGGCGCAGTTTTCTTATTTACATTCGCATGCAGAGGATCTTGGGCTGAATCCTGACGAGTTTTATTTGACCGGGGATTCCGCCGGCGGACATCTTGCCTTGCTTCTTGCAGAGATGACCGAGGATGCGGCGCTGGCCGCTCAAATTTGCGGCGGCGACCCAAACCTGAAAACGCAATTCCCAGACTTCAATCTTAATGAAATTTCCCTAAAAGGCGTTCTTCTGAATTGTCCGATCTATGATCTGGCAAAAGGCATTGAGGAATCGCCGCTGAATGCGAAAGGAAAGACCGCGCTTTTTGGCCCATCCTGGAAGGATGAGGCGTACGTCGCACTGATTTCTCCGAGAACGCATATTGCAAACCTGAAGACACCGGTGTTTTTGAGCTCCTGCCGAAATGATTTTCTGAAGGAGCACAGTGAGCTGCTGGTAAAGGATCTCAAAGCAGCCGGCAAATCTCCGACCTTTATCTACCTGGATGAAAAAAATCAGACTGTCACGCACGTCCATAATGTCAATGATATCTCGTTGAAGGAATCGCAGATCGTAAACAACGAGATGGATCGTTTCATGAGGTAAAGCAACATGCAGAACACAAAACTTTTCGGTGATCTGAATTCGAACAACATTTTGATTCAGGCGACGGATCAACGCGAGCTCGACAATATGGAAATGGAAGTCAGGCTGATCCGGGAGCTTTCCGGGACAGAGGATTTCCAATTGATCTGTGTGCCGGTCCAAGACTGGAATGCGGATCTTTCCCCCTGGCCGGCGCCTGCGGTTTTCGCCAAACAGGATTTTGCCGGCAGTGCCGAAGAAACGCTTGGCAATCTTTTGAAAATACTGAACCCAATTATTTCTCAGAAGCTGGGAAGAGAAGAGGTCTCCCTCCTGATCGGCGGCTATTCACTTGCCGCGCTGTTTGCCCTCTGGGCGGCGACAAAAACCGACCTGTTCCAAGGCGTTGCAGCGGCATCTCCTTCGGCATGGTTCCCCGGATTTACCGAATATCTGCAAAGCAATCCGATCAAAGCAGGGTTCGTGTATCTGAGTCTTGGAGACAAAGAACACAAAACCAAAAATCCGGTGATGGCGACAGTAAAGGATTCCATCCAGCAAATTGAAACGATGATTCGCGCACGCGATATTCCATGCGTTTTGGAATGGAATCAGGGCAATCATTTTCAGGAACCGGAGCTCCGCACAGCAAAAGGGTTTGCATGGATTTTGAAGCGGAAGGCACAGAAATGACATACTCATCTGCTATACTCAACTCATGAGTAAAGCAAGATCCCTTTTAACCGGAAGTAAAACTGCAACTGAATACATGATCAGGGAGATTACCCACATCTGCAGGAACTTGAAGAAGCGTGCGCCGGGAAGTGAAGGCGAGCGGGAAGCGGCCGAGTATATGGCGCAGACGCTGGAGAAAGAATGCGGACTGGAACAAGTCGCCCGTGAGTCGTTTACAGAGCATCCGGGTGCTTTCTACGGATATCTGTATTTTTCATGTGTGCTGGATGTGCTTACCTGCGCCTTGTTTTTTATCGGACCTTGGTTCAGCATCGCAGCTGGCGTTCTTTCGCTGCTTCTGTTTATCTTCCAGTTTGTTTTATATTTTGAGGTGATCGACCGTTTCTTCCCTAAGAGACAGAGTGTCAATGTCACGGCGATCCGGCCGTGCAGCGGAGAGGTCAAACGGCGGATTTTTATCAACGGTCATATCGACGCAGCATGGGAATGGCCATTAAATTACTATTTTAACGGCATCGTCTTTGAGGCGCATGGCGTCGTTGCTGTCGTAGGAGTGCTGTATTATATCACGCTTTCCATCTGCAAACTTGCGGGAGCCGGAAGCTGGACTCTGACGGCAGGCCTGATTGGCATCGTTTTTGTCCCCGCGTGGATCGGCTTATGTTTCCTTCGTAATAAAAAGCTGGTGGTTGACGGTGCAAATGACAATCTTACAGGCTGCTATCTCGGCATTTCGGTTCTGAAAGAGATGGAAGAGCAGAACATTACCCTTGAAAACACGGAGATCGGCGTGATCCTGACCGGCTCGGAAGAATGCGGGCTTCGCGGGGCGAAGGCCTGGTGCAAGGCGCACAAAGACGATTATTCCGATGTTCCGACCTACATCTATGTGTTTGATACGATTCACGACCCGCAATTTTTGATGGTAAACAGGCAGGATCTCAACGGAACGCTGCAGGCGGATCAGCACCTTGCGGATTTATTTATGAAAGGCGCCGCAAATGCGGAAGTTCCATGCAAGAGCGGCTGGGTTCCTCCGATGGGCGGATCTACGGACAGTGCAGCCTTTACCAAGGGCGGCTTTCAGTCTGTTGCTGTGACCGGATTGAATCACAAGCTTGAAGACTATTATCATACGCGGCGGGACAGTTATGACAATCTGAATGCAGAAGGCATCGAGAACTGTTATAAGGCGCTGATACATACAATCTGCCTGATCGACGGAGAATATTAATGCAGATTTGATAAGATCGATAGCAAATAACAAGTAAAATACGATAATGCCAGCTCGCCGGACTTAAGGCTGCTGGCGTTTTTTTGTATATAGAACAATTTTCTCTGTAATAAATACGAAAAACTGTTAAAATAGGCGCAGTTGTTTTCAGACTGGAGCGAAATGATAGATTGAAAGGCTTGAGCGAAGTATGAACATCACAGTATATCTTGGAGCTAACGAGGGAAACGATCCGACTTTGAAAGATGCCGTCCGGCAGCTCGGGACATGGATTGGCGAAAGCGGAAACCGGCTGATTTACGGAGGATCCAAAATCGGTCTTATGGGAATTCTGGCGGAAAGCGTGATCACCTCCGGCGGAGAAGCGATCGGCGTGGAACCGGACTTTTTTGTACAACAGGTTCTGCAATATGAGGGACTTACAAAGCTGATCGTGACGAAGGACATGATGGAGCGGAAGGCTAAAATGATCGAACTGGGGGATGCCTTTATCGCGTTGCCCGGCGGCACCGGAACGCTGGAAGAGATCAGCGAGATCATGTCTATGGTTTCTTTGGAACACTCAAGCGCTCCCTGCATCCTTTACAACCACAATGATTATTATCACGGCCTGATCGAATTGCTGAAAACAATGAGAGAGAAAGGGCTGTCCTCGGAAGAGAAGCAGAAGGGGATCTGTTTTGCAGACAGTATCGAGGAGATCATTCGCTTGCTTTCGTAGTTCCGGAAAGCAATGAATGCTGATTAAAGTATCACCCCGGCAGGTAAAAGAATACACAGTTTATTATCACATAATTAATAATTTAGAATAACAACATGAAAATCGCAGTTATGAACGCAACAAAGGTTTCGATCGATCCGGTGGATCTTGCTGCAAAGGCATTTCAGGATCTGGAAATCTTTCACTTTATGGACGAGGGGATGTCCTGGCTTGGTAAAAAGGAAGGTCGGATTTCCGAACAGAATCTTGGCCGCATGCAAAATCTGATTCACAGTGCAGAAGAACTAGGAGTGGACGGAATTTTGCTTTCATGCACGATTTTTTCTCCGTTCATTGACCGGTTAAAACAAAGCACGAAACTACCGCTGGTTGCGGCTGATATTGGGGTGTTCGAAAAAGCGGCCCAATTATATCAAAAGATAGGCGCAGTTGTCTCTTTTGAGCCGACGATCAAAAGCGTAAACTGGGTCATTGACCGCTGCAGACAGAATATCAGACCTGATTATGATGTAGAGATCGGTTTTGCAAAAGGTGCCTTTGAGGCTGCTGCTGAAGGGAACGAAGCAGAGCATAACCGCATTATCTTTGAAACTGCTAATCAGATGAAAGATAAGGAGGCAATTGTCCTCTCGCAAATGTCTCAGGTGCGCGCACTGCCTTTGTTTGCGAATTATCCGATTCCGGTTCTTACTTCACCGGAAGTCAGCCTTGGTCTGTTGATTGACCAAATAACACAGGGGTCAACTGATAGAAGCACGGACATTTAAAACGTCAATACTACTCATAACCGGTAACAATTCCTGACGCCGGTATATTACGAAAAAGATGAGGAACAGTTTATGAAAGTATATCATTCTAAAAAAATTGCATACGGCATTGCAATGGCATTTTTTGCCGCCGTGTGCCTGATACTGCTGATACAGCAGCCTGTAAAAGCAGAAACAAGCGGCGACTATGAATATACGATCGTAGACGGGTCTTACGCTGTCATTACGAAATATAACGGGACGGATGCGAATGTAACGATTCCGAAAGAGATCTGCGGCTATCCGGTGCAGATAATCGGCGAAAGGGCTTTCTTCGAATGCCTGGAGATTGAAAATGTAACGATCCCTGCCGGAGTTACGAAGATCCAACCAAATGCATTTAACAATTGCCGCAGCATGACGAGCGTCAAAATCCCGAATACGGTGAAATCGATTGGTGAGTACGCGTTTCATGGATGTGAGAGTCTTGTCAGTGCTGTGATTCCAGAGGGTATAACAACGATTGAAGAAAGTACATTCGGGACGTGCTATGATCTGATGCGGGTTACGCTGCCAAACAGTCTTACAAAGATTGAAAACAATGCGTTCTACGCCTGCACAAGTCTTACTTCCATTCGAATACCGGATGGGGTTACGAGTATCGGAGATCAGGTTTTTTCAAACTGTGGGTTATCCGGTGTGAAGGTTCCGGATGGAGTAACACGGATTGGCGACTTTGCTTTTTCCGGCTGCTCCAGGCTGAAAAGCATTTCATTACCGGACACGGTAAAAAGTATCGGGAGAAGTGCTTTTCAATATTGTTATGAACTAAGATCCATTGCGCTTCCCAATGGTCTGACCAGTATCGGAGAATGCGCTTTTTCACATTGTACCGGACTGACACAAGCCGATATTCCAAATACGGTGACAAAAATAGACAGTCATGCATTTGATGGATGCTGCTCACTGAAAAAGGTTACGCTCCCGGAGCACCTTACCACGATTGAAGATTGGACATTTGCTTCCTGCAACGGTCTTGAAAATGTGGTGATTCCGAATGGCGTCACTACGATTAAAAAGTATGCGTTTCAGTCTTGTAATTTAGGTGTGCTTACGCTGCCTTCTTCTGTGACGGATATTTACGTGTTTGCATTTGAAAATGCAGTTGCATCCAAGATCCGTTTCAACGGAACGTTTGAGGAATTCCAGAATATCTATATCTATCCGGAAGGTAATACTTCGTTTTTCAACACCCCGGTATACTGTACTTCGGATGGTCAGAATTATTATCAGGCTGATCCTGAAAAACTCATTCATTTTGACTATGCTGTATCCAACGGAAATAATGCCACGATCACAAATTACAAGGGTAATTTCAAAGAAGTTACGATTCCCAGTGCGATTGATGGATATCTGATCACAGAAATTGGTGATAATGCTTTTTCAGAAAATGAAAACCTGATCACTTTGCAGATTCCGGATACCGTTAAAAAGATTGGAGCAGGTGCGTTCGCGGGCTGCACCAGGCTGAAAAATATCAATCTTCCGAAAAGTCTGACAGCGATCAACAATAGTACCTTCTTTTGCTGCTATGTTTTAGATAAGATTACCATTCCGGAGGGGGTTACTTCCATCGGTTCAAATGCTTTTGGCGCCTGCTATACCCTGAAAAGCATTACATTGCCGAAAAGCCTGAAAAGTATTGGGGAAGATGCTTTCAGTGGTTGTCAGTTCACGAATATAAAAGGGCTCGAAGGCGTGCAAAGCATAGGGAAACATGCTTTTTATGACTGTGCGGGCCTGATTGATAAGATTTTGCCTGTAAAGCCGAAAACAGTGAATTATAACGGAAAAGCGCGAACGATTAGCAAGCCAAAAGTTAAATACAGTAAAGGTAAGGTTTCGTACAGATACTATATTGATCAAAGATGTTTGCATCGGACTACGAAAAAGAATTCCGGCGCTTCTGAATGGGGCGGCGCGCCTGTCTATCCGGGGATTTATTATGCGAAAGTGAAACTGAAGGCGGATGGCATCTTTTCGAAATACGAGAAAATTGTACCGCTGGAAATCCGACCGAAAGTCACTTTCCGGTGGAATAGCTATCAGGGCTATGACTATATTTATCCGGACATCAAGACCCTGAAGGGCGTAAAAAACTTCCGGATCAAGTTGTATAACAAAAATAATAAGCTGATCCGTAAAAGCAGGAAATATACGTCTTCCATGGCGTTCGGCATCCGGCCGGGAGCGGGTTCGTCGGCTTCCGATATCTTTAAATCCGGCCAAAAATATAAGGTGAAGGTGATCTTCCAAATGAATGATGGGGAAAAGATCACGGTTACGAGTAGGTGGATGAAGAAGTAGGACGCACATTATTAAATACAATATGGACAAATGCGGCAGTACAAATTACAATTAAATTCCGGAGGTGAATACCGATGGAGGAAAGAGAATTTATAACAGAACATCCTTGGATTGTAATTGAATCCGATTTGGAAGAAGAAGTTGTGTTTGCGCTGGACGAGCTTCGACTGGAATAACTTCCTCTTCGGTAAGCGAGAATGCTGAAAGAGCTGGGACGTCCCGGCTCTTTGTTCTATATTAATGTACGGAAACTCCGCAGAGAAGCAAAATGTCTCTGTACGGAGTTGCATCGACTCCGTGGAGCGGGATAATTTCGCTGGACGGAGCTTTATCAGGTAAAATGACTCCGCAGAGAAGCATGTCATCTCTGTACGGAGTCGCATCGACTCCGTGGAGCGGGATAATTGCTCCGGGCGGACATCAGAATGAAAGGAAACGAAAATCAATGATCAATAAAGTAGCAGTTCTCGGTGCGGGAACGATGGGGCATTCGATCGCCAATAATTTTGCGAGCCACGGAGTGGAAGTCAATCTGTATGAATCGTATGAATCGGTCCGCAACACTGTCAATCAGCGGATCACCGACGAGCTTCGTATCATGATCGAAGAAGGGTATTTTGAAGAGGGCATCATCGAATCGACGCTTGCAAATATCCACCTGTTCGCCGAGCTGGAGCCTGCCGTCCGTGATGTGGACTTTGTAATTGAAGCTACGCCGGAGATTTTGGAGCTGAAGAAGGAACTGTTTACACAGCTGGACCGATTCTGCCGGCCGGATACGATTCTTGCCAGCAATACTTCCAGCCTGAAACTTCATGATATGACGACTGGCATTTCGGAAGCGCGCAAGGCAAAGGCAATTATTGCTCACTGCTATAATCCGCCGCATCTGATCCCGATCGTGGAGCTTTCTTTCTTTGGCAACATGTCGCTGGAAGATTATAACGAAGTGAAAGAACTGTTCGAGCGGTGCGAAAAGGTCCCGGTCAAGGTAAAGAAAGACGTGACCGGTATGATTGCAAACCGTCTGCTTCATGCGCAGGCAAGGGAATGCTTTCATCTGATTGACGAGGGCATCGCAGATCCCGAGGACGTGGACAAGGCGCTGATGTTCGGGCCATGTTTCCGCAATGCGACAACCGGAATGCTGGAATGCGCCGACATGGGTGGACTGGATATCTGGTACGCGGCAGAGTGCAATTTCTTCCCGGATTTCTGCAACTCAGCCACACCGAGCAGAACTATGGGAGATCATGTCGAAGCCGGTGAATATGGCTATAAAACCGGTAAGGGATTCTTTGAATATCCGGAGGAGACAAAGCAGCAGATGCTTGAAGATTTCAACCGCCGCCTGATCATTCAGCTCAAGGCAAGCCGCAATTATAAGAGGGGCCCGAAAGACTGAGGCGAAATGCCGGACGGAGGAAGAATAATGAATAAGAACTATCCTTTGAAATATTGCCAGGCTTGCGGGACGAAGCTGACTGTGCAGGAATTCCATGCAGAAGGGCCGGTGCCATATTGTCCGAGTTGCGGAGAGCCGCGGTTTCCGATGTACAATGTTGCTGTCAGCATGATCGTGATCAATGAGCAGAATCAAAAAATCCTGCTGATCAAACAATACAACAAAGACTTTTTTGTTCTTGTCGCCGGGTATGTAAACCGCACCGAAAGCCTTGAGCATGCGGCAGCGCGCGAGCTGAAAGAGGAGACCGGGATGACAGCAAAGCGCATACGGTTCAATCGGACTGAATTTTTCGAACCATCCAATACCCTGATGTGCAACTTCACCGTATTTGTAAGCGATGACAGCGAGCTTGATCCCAATTATGAAGTCGACTCCTATCAATGGTTTACGTTTGAGGAGGCGCGGAATAATATTGATCCGACGATTCTTGCCGGCCGGTTCCTGAACGCCTATCTCGACGAGTTGGAATCTGATAATAACGCCATTGAGCAATAACAATTGAAAACAATTTCTGAGATTCGTTTCTTTAAAAAGGCAGTAGTTAGCATTTGCTAACCGCTCCGTTATATTTTACCCTTTGCAGCTGGCGCCATGCTGTATGTCGTTGTCGAGGAGCTGATTCCGGAAATGTCGGTTGGAAAGCATTCCAATATCGGAGTCATTTCGTTTGCTGTCGGATTCAGTCTGATGATGGCACTGGACGTCGCACTTGGATGATGTTTGAAACAGTTTTATCTGTTATAATTCAATTCAGAGTTGATAATAACAATTACAATCCGTCATGTTAGAGGAGAGACGATTATGCAAATTTCGAGCAGATTTACCATCGCGGTTCACGTTCTGATCTGCATTGAGTCATTTAAAAACGATTATAAAATTACCAGCGAGTTTCTCGCATCGAGCGTAAACGTGAATCCGGTCGTCATCCGCAGAATCCTTCAGCAGCTCAAAAAAGCAGGAATCGTGGAAGTAAAGCGGGGAACCGGTGGTGCCGTGATCGCTAAAGATTTGAAAGAAATCACGCTTCTTGACGTATACAACGCCGTCGAGAGTGTAGAGGAAGGGAAGCTGTTCCATTTCCATGAAGAACCAAATCCGGAATGCCCGGTCGGCAGGAACATCCACAAGATCCTCGATCAGCGGCTCGAGACAATTCAGAAGGCGATGGAAGAACAGATGCGGTCGGTATCGATTCAGGATGTAATGGAGGATACCAATAAAATTATTTTGTTGTAACTATTGACATTACAACTAATACATGATATATTCCCATTGTAACAATGAGAGATACAACAGTAATATGCAATGGAGGATATTAAGAAATGTATACAAAAGTTAGTGTTAAAGAAGATGCAAGAACAGAACTTCATGAAGCTCTTGGACTGACCGGAGCAGAGATCAGCGTGAACAATCTTCCTGCCGGCGCAGGCGTTCCGTTCGTTCACTATCACAAAAAAAATGAAGAGATCTATATGATCGTGAGCGGAAAGGGCAAAGCAGTGATCGATGGTGAGACCGTTGAGCTTCAGGCAGGCGACTGGCTCAGAATCCCGCCGGCAGCAAGAAGACAGTTCTTTGCAGCAGATGATTCTGCAATCAGCTATGTCTGCATTCAGGTGAAAGAGAATTCGCTGGAAGAGTATACCGCAGCTGATGCAGTCATCGAGTAATCGATCCTTGCCAATGACTCAGTTCACGCATACTTTTAGCTCGTAAGCGTGGCATGGTCAGAATGACTTTACAGATTCGGACTCCGGCACGAGCTGCCGGGGTCCTTGTTTTCAGGAGGGGGATATCATTATGACGCAGAATGAAAGAGTGGATTATCTCGTAAATAAACTAAATGCTGAAACCGGAAAGGATTTTACGATACCGGAAGACAGGGAAGAGAAGCGTCAGTTTCTGCGGGCTCTCTTCAATGTGCGCGTGCCGAAACCACTGCCGGACGATGTGATGCGTGTTCAGGATGAATATCTGCAGGAACGCCGGAGGGCGCTCGGAGATGTATCACTTTCAGATATCCCGGAAATTCGAGCAGGCCTGTCTCTCTGGCAGGGAGATATCACAAGGCTGGCTGTTGATGCAATCGTAAACGCTGCGAACTCTCAGATGCTCGGCTGTTTCATTCCGCTTCACAATTGTATTGATAACTGTATTCATACCTACGCCGGCGCACAGCTTCGGATTGATTGCTATCAGCAGATGCTGGAACTGCGTGGAAAATACGGTATGTTTTATGAGCATCCGGTTGCCGTGCCAATGATGACGGACGGGTATAATCTGCCTGCGAAGAAAGTCATCCATGTTGTCGGGCCGCAAATTCAGGGCAAGTATGGAACCGCAACGCCAAAGATGGAGCAGGAGCTTGCAGACTGCTACCGTAATACGCTGGATATGTGTGCGGAAAATGACCTGAAGAGTGTGGCATTCTGCTGCATTTCCACAGGCGTATACCGTTTTCCGAAAGACAAAGCGGCGAAAATTGCGGTCGATACGGTGACCAACTGGATGCAGGAAAATCCCGGCAAGATCGATCGGGTGATCTTTAATGTGTTCAAAGACGATGACCGGGAGATTTATGAGGAGCTTTTATCATGAACGGATATCTTGAATCTATCCAAAAAGGAATCAATGCCGTAAGAAATTTCCAAGGTCCTGTATCATATGGAAGAGGAAGCGAAGAAGAGCGCATTGCGGATCTTGCGGCGGAACTTGAAAATGCGGATGCTGTAGTGATCGGTGCAGGCGCAGGCCTGTCTACATCGGCCGGATTTACCTACAGCGGTGAACGTTTCCAAAAATACTTTTCTGATTTTGAAGAGAAGTACGGATTTCATGACATGTATTCGGGCGGCTTTTATGTCATGCGTTTGGAACCGGAGGTGAGCTGGGCTTTTTGGGCAAGAAATATTTATATCAACCGCTGCATCGAACCTCCGAAACCGGTTTATCGGGAGTTGTTTGATCTCGTCAAAGATAAAGACTATTTTGTGATAACGACGAACGTCGATCATCAGTTCCAGAAAGCCGGCTTCGATAAAAAACGGCTTTTCTATACGCAGGGTGATTACGGTCTGTTTCAGAGTGTAAACCCGGCTATTCAGAAAACCTATGATAATGAAGAGTGGGTAATGAATGCGATGGAAGAGCAGGGATTTATAAAGGATGAGACCGGCATCTTTCAGATTCCTTCGAACGGTCAGCTGAAGATGAGGCTCCCGTCCGAACTGATTCCGAAGTGCCCGGATGATGGCTCGGATGTTGTTATGAATCTGAGGGCAGATGATTCCTTCGTGGAAGATGAAGGCTGGCATAGAGCTTCAGCAGCATATGCTGATTTTCTCAGACGCCATGAAAACCTTCATGTGCTGTATCTGGAATTAGGCGTAGGCGCGAATACGCCGGTGATCATCAAGTATCCGTTCTGGCAAATGACATACTCCAATGAAAAGGCAGTCTACGCATGTTTGAATTACGGCGAAGCCTTTTGTCCGAGGGAAATCGAAAACCGGTCCCTTTGCATTGACAGCGATATCGGCGAAGTTCTTCAGGAGATAAAAGAAAACCGGAGACAGGATTTGACTCAATAAGCAATACCATATATATTATTCCTAAAATAAATGAAGGAGAAACAGCTATGAATTTTTGTCCTGAGAAAAAACTGGGATTTGGTTTAATGAGAATGCCGTCTCTGGATCCAACGGACTCGTCGAAGGTTGATCTGGAGCAGGTCTGCAAGATGGTGGACATCTGTATGGAGAAAGGGTTCACGTATTTCGATACAGCCTGGATGTACGCTAATTTCGCCAGCGAGGAAACGGCTAAAAAAGCAATCGTTGAGCGTTATCCGCGCGAAAGCTTTACTCTGGCAACGAAGCTGCACGCAGGATTTTTTGATTCTTTCGAAGATAGAGACAAAATCTTTAATGCGCAACTTGAAAAGACAGGCGCCGGTTACTTTGATTATTATCTGCTGCACGGCATCGAAGCCGAGATGCTTCCGAAGTTTGAAAAGTATGACTGTTTCAACTGGCTGCTGGACAAAAAAGCCCAGGGTCTGGTAAAACATGTCGGCTTTTCTTATCACGATTCACCGGAGCTACTTGACGAGATCCTGACGAAACATCCGGAGATGGAGTTTGTCCAGCTTCAGATCAACTATCTGGACTGGGAGAGCCCATGGATCCAGTCCCGTGCGGTTTATGAAGTTGCCGAAAAACACGGAAAACAAGTCATCGTAATGGAACCGGTCAAAGGAGGCACGCTTGCGAATCTCCCGGAAGCAGCTGCAAAACTGTTTTCTGATTATGAGGAACGGGCAGGTCTGCCGCATGCGTCCTCATCAAGCTGGGCGATCCGCTTTGCTGCAAGCCTTCCGAATGTTATTGTCGTATTATCCGGTATGAGCAATATCGCGCAGATGGAAGACAACACGTCTTATATGTCAGACTTCAAACCGCTGACCGAAGAGGAGAGGGCTCTTTGCTTCAAGGCGGCCGAAGCGATCAATTCACAGATTGCGATTCCATGTACCGGCTGTGCATACTGCACCGGCGGATGTCCGCAGTCCATTCCGATCCCGGATTATTTCTCGCTTTACAACGAAGATATGCGGGAAGACCTGGAACAGAAAGGCTGGTCGGCATCTTTTGGTAATTATGCTGCACTTACGAGAAAATTCGGAAAGGCAAGCGACTGCATCGAATGCGGTCAGTGCGAAGGCGTCTGCCCGCAGCACCTTCCGATCATCGAGAACCTGAAGCTGGTGGCAGCGCACTATGAAATGCCGCAGAACTGAACCGGTGGCGGAAAACAAGGAAGTTGACGCTATCGTTTCTTATGCTTTGAACCAAATGGCCAATAACTGAATTTACTTAAAAATACGAAACAGAAAGAGGTTACTGAACATGAAAAAAATAGCAGCATTTCTTTTAATAGCAGCTTTGACAGCAGCTCTTTGTGCCTGCGGTTCCAATTCTCAGAAACCGGATGGCAGTTCTGCAGATTCTGGAATCCCGGGCATCATCGATGTGTTACCGGAAGGCGGAGGCGAACTCAGCCCGGAAGATGTAAAAAACAACTATGACAAAGCATTTGCGTATGTTGAATCTACGATTGATACGACCGGTATGACGGCAAATCCGGACGATGAACAGGAAGGATATTACTATTGCTATTGGTTTTATGACGAAGAAGCGGAAAATGTGACGTTCCCGATGGATGTCGATGTCGACGGAGCCAGGATCGTCGTTGGTGAAACTCTTGAGAAAGATCTGAAAGGTCTCGGATTTGAAACGGAAGTACCGAGTGAAACCGCAGAGCCTGACGAATCCATTGGTGTTGTGATTAACAAAAATGGAAAAAGCGCTGCACTGACTTTGCAAAACAATGAGACGGGGCAGCCGGTACCGGTAGCTGACCTTCCGGTCTTTGTATTTACTGATACAGACTCTGAGTATTCAATCCCGTTTACCTACGCCGGGCTGAGCAGTCAGTCGACGATCGCCGATGTGATCAAAGTCTTAGGCAAACCAAATTCATCGATCCATCTCTCGTCTGATGATATCAGTACAACGATCGAGCTTTCCTATGCGAATAACGTTACGGAAAATGATTCAGATATCATGGACAGTCTTGATTTAACTTTTATCTATAATGCAGAAAGCAACACGGCTGCTTTGTCAAACATTAACCTCTCGCGCAGCATCTCTCCCCGGGAAGAGATGGCTGACTGATTGGGAGGATATTCTTCCACCGAGGTATCAAGCAGAACGTTCCATATAATATGGAAGGAATTGAATTATGCTGGACAGTCACGTGAAATTTCATTCTGCAAACGGAAAACGCCTGATCCTCCTGTTTTTTTGGTAAATATCTATTTTTTCACACTCAATTAAATATTTGCCATACTGTCAATCTATACTTCATAAATCCTCCATTTTCATGTATACTAATAATGTTAAATACATTATAAAACAGCAAGATTTTACTGGAAAATTACATGAAAATGGAGGTCCTTATTTATGGGTTTAATGGATGATATGAAAAAGGCAGCTTACAGTGCAGTTCCGCGCAAGATCGAAATGATCGAGCCGATTACGATCGAAGAACTGTATAAGAGAATGAAAGCGCATGAGAATGAGTTCGAAGTGCCGTTCAAGCTCAGCAGTTTTCTTGGAAAACGAATCACGATGAAACGTCATCCGCGCCTTGAGATGCAGCTGCTGATTTCCATCAAAGGCAACATCATAACCGTCCGCCCGAATCTTCAGGAAGGTTCTTTTGAAACCAACGGATTCAGCGTCCGTACCGCTGACCTGAAAAACGGCTTTGGATTTGCGACGGAATTCAACCGCGACGATTATATCAATGATGTCGTAGCGAAAATTGACGCTTTGGTTAACGACTGATTTTTCATGAATAATAAGGGAAATCAAACGAAAACATACGTCCTTCAGACGATCGCCGGCAAAGAAACCTATGTCCGTGATCTTTTGAATGCATCGGATCAGACTTCGGAGAGGGCGAAATTCTGGGTTCCTTTAAAGAACCGTTATTGGAAGAGCAATCAGAGCGAACTTGCAAAGGGAGCAGAGCCGTTCCAGCTGAAAAAGGATGTTCTGCTTCCCGGCTATGTTCTTGCGGAAACCGATGATCCGTATTCCCTTTACCAGGGACTGCGTGCGCTCCACATCAAAACCAGAGTGGACCTGATCGGCCGGGATACGGACCGGATGGAAGCGCTGGCTTCCAGGGCAGCAAATACCTCCGGCAGCGCTGACCGGTTGATTGAAGAATTTAACGACAGCATCCTTGCCGTTACGGAAAAAGAACTGGACTGGATCCGTGCCCTGACCGGAGAGATCAGCGAAGTCGAATATATCGATAAAAAGATTCATTTTGTTTCGGGGCCGATGGTCGGAATGGACGGCTACGTCCGCCGCGCTGATAAGCGAAAACGAATGCTCATGGTCGAGATGCCTTTTTTTCAAGACAGTGAGATCAATATCTGGGTGGCATTCGATGAGGTGCGTGTGGAAGAATAACATTATTTGAAGTTAATACAACCAATTGTTTTATAAGTTCTAAACGGACAGATGGATTCTTTGGTGGATGACAAATCTGCTGCATTCCGAAAAAACCGTCTGATCGCATTGGCAGCTCCGGTCGTGATCCTCGGCCTGTTTGTTGTCTATCTTTTTCTGTCAGAGTTTGGCAAGAATTCCATCATCTATGGTATTGAGGCTCTGGTCATCGCGCTTGCTGCATACTATCACCTGAAACAGCTGATCATACCGGATGTAGATTACGGCGTCACAAGGTGTTTACGGTTATATAAAAAGTCCGGCTCTCCAGTATAATAAAACGGGAACAATCAAATAATGTATAAAGGAGGAGAAACATTGAAGACACAAGACATCAGTAGCGCACATCGAAAACAGAGAATTTTCAGACTGATTGGAATTGTTTTAAGTCTGGCCCTGATCTTAGGACTATATACCCCGGCGCTTGCGGCATCCGGACAGGAGACGCAAAGCAGCTGGGCAGAGGAAATCCCGCAGATGCTTGCTGCAGGAAACTTTATCGAAGGCGAGGTCATTGCGGAAGTTGTAAGCAGCGATTCCCTTCGCCAGAGCGCCCTTGTTTCAGAGGGTGAGGAACTGATGGATGTCACAGAGGCCGAGGATGATCTGATCTCCGGTCAGCTGAAAAACGATCAGGGCATCAATATGCTGTTTATTCAGCGGGATGATATGACGACAGAGGAGATCCTGAATAAGCTTGCAAAAGATCCCCGTGTCGTTTATGCAGAGCCGAACTATCAGGCGGAAAAGACGGAGTTAGGCGAAGATGAACCGACGGCAGTGATCAATGCAGAGGCATTGAAAGACGTCGTTGCACCGGAAAATGACTTGACTCCGATGCAGTGGAGTTCTTCGGCAAATTCTTCGTATCATTTAGAAGGTCTGCCGCAGGATGCTTCGATCCATGTGCCGGAATTCGGACCGACCGGTTCCAATATGCAGGAGCCGATCGTGGTAGCAGTCATCGACTCACCGATCGATTTTGAAAACCCGGATCTTGCACCTGTCGCTTACACGTTTTCTCCGGAAGATCAGGCGGCTTTAGGCTGCGATGTTCATGGTTATAATGCGACGACATTTGCAGAGAATGGCAAACTGCATTACTGGAAAGCCGCAAATCACGGAACGCACTGTGCCGGCATTATCGGCGCAGCATGGAACGGATTCGGTACCAGCGGTGTTGCTTCCAATGTCAAACTGGTTTCTGTTCAGAACTGTGATGCGGATGGTTTTACCTCTCTGGTCAATATTCTCCGCGCCTTTGCCTTTGTTGATGCGGCAAATGAAAGAGGCTGCAATATCCGTCTGACGAGTAATTCCTGGGGACTTCTGCAGTCTTCGAGAGCTTTGAATGCTGCCGTTCGCCAGGTTGGTGAAAAATGGGGGGTTGTCAGTGTATTTGCAGCAGGCAATTATGACCGTGATGTTTCTCTGATCAATGATGTCGGAGGCTTTCTCGGGGATGATAACCCTTATGTTGTGATCGTTGCCTCCATGGACTGTGCAGATCAGAAATCCCCGTTCAGTAACTTCGGTAAGGCAACGGTCGATCTCGGAGCCCCGGGAAGCGGAATCTTATCAACGGTCAACCTTGCCAGCGCAGGATATTTTGCAGATGCGGTCAATACCAACCTGCTCTATGAAGGATTTGAAGGTGAGAAACCTTCCGTCGATATTGCATTTATTGATGGTGACGGAAAGACCTGTGAAGCCGAAACCGAAGTGATCTCGACCTCCAGTTTTGCAGGCAAAAAGAGTCTGAAGATCAAACTGGATCCGGATAAAAAGATCATGAACCAGCGCGGCATAGATCTGTACACGATCTGCATGAATTTCGGGGATGTCTCAGATAAAGGTATTTCGGCAGATAATTATGCGGGTCTTATGATCGGTTCCAAGAAAGAGACGATCATCAATTCCATGGCTGCTCCAACAGTGATCGAGGGCGGTCAGACGAGCACATCGAACTCTGCATACATTGCCTCTAACAGCTGGATCAATTACTATGAGACACTTCCGGAAGGTGCGGATCCTTCCAATCTCGTTCTTACCTTTGATATCTACATTGACGAGACAGCAGACACACTTTATCTGGATTCCATTGGAATCGGAAAAGAAAGAGTACCATATGCGATTTTTGACGGAACTTCCATGGCATGCCCGGCAGTAGCGGGATCTGCAGCAGTTCTTCTCTCCGCAAATCCGGAACTCAAGGGCGAAGAAGTGGTTGCGTTGATCAAGTCTTCCGTACGTAAGAATGAGGCACTGACAGACATTACGAAGACCGGCGGAGTCATCGATCTTGCAGTCACAGATTCTGCAGAGCCTGAACTCTCACCCTCCATTTCTAAAGTTGAAGTTTCCGGTAAGGATATCACGATCACCGGCAGCCGCTTTACGAGCGAAGGTTCGATCACCGTTTCCAGAATCGTTGCAGGAAACGATGAAGAGACCAGACAGGCAAATGTTACCGAGTGGGGCCCGACGGAAGTCAAAGCTTCTCTTACAGAAGAATTCAAGGGCATCCTGCAGGTGCGTCTGGAAAATAAATACGGTAAATATGACACAAAGGCTGTTTTTGTAAGCAAGAGCGATAATCTGTATGAAGAGGATCTTCCGCTGAATCAGGCGACGGATGAACCGTTTATCTTTGATCAGTTTGGCGACTGGGAGACAGAAGGCCCGCTGTTCGGTCTTGACAACAAACTGTATTATCTGCCTTGTGTAACGATCGTAGAAGAAACCCAGGTTCATAACAAATTACTGGCATTTGATCTGGAAACAGAGAAGTGGACCGAGCTTGCAGAAATTCCGGAATATCTCCATTTTGTAACGGCTGCCGGAGCGAACGGCAAGATCGTTGTCAAAGGTGAAACCGTAGGAGCAGATCCGGATGGATCACCGGTTGAGCTGGAAGATCCGGAAATGAGAGTTTATGTGTATGATATTGCTTCTGCTTCCTGGTCCAAGGCATCGACGAATGGAGTAGAGCCGAAAGATTCGATCGCAAGTATGAAGAATGGCTTTATCCTTGCAGGCGGCGGCGGTCAGGATGAGGATTTCAATGACATCCCTGCAACCGTCAGAACGTATGACATTAAGAAGGGCGCCGGCGCTGAGATTGCCAAGTTCACCAAAGAACTTTATCGCCCGAGAATCGCTGTAAAAGACGATGTAATCTATGCATTTGATATCAACACCTATACCATCGAGCGTATCGTCGGCGGAAAAGGAAAAGTACTGAAAGATGCGCTTCCGGAGTTCCTGTCATCCGGTAACTCACGTGTAAGAGAAGTCGTTACGGATACGGAGCGCGGAGGCATCCTTGTGCCGGTCAGCGGAGGTATCCTGTTTGTGGGACCTGCAGCGAAAGACGGCTCGGGAGATACCTATTTCCTGAGAGATGGAGAAAACAAGTTCGTAACGTTTGAGAAGCGTATGTCTGATTCGAAAGTTGTTGCACCTGCGGCTGCATCCTACAACAACAAAGTCTATGCAATCGGAACCGCACACCTTGAAAAAGGCAAGAGCTTCTTCCGTGCAGCGGCGCTTCCGGAGTATGCAAGCCTGTATGGCGCAAAGGTCACGATCAAGAACCAGACCTTTAACGGAAAATATCTGACCCCGGCACCGGTTGTTGTACTTGACGGAAAAACCCTTGTGAAGGGTACGGATTATAAGGTCGAATATAACAACAACAGAAATGCAGGCAAGGCAACGGCGACGATCATCGGTATCGGCGATTATACCGGATACAAAGATGTAAGCTTTACGATCGCGAAGGCGAAGAACCCGATGACGGTCAAGACAAAAGCGGTCAAAGCAAGCGCAAAGAAGAAAGTTACGATCAAGAAGACCAAAGCCTTTACGATCAAGAAGGCACAGGGTAAGGTAACGTTCAAGAAGTCCAAAGGCAATAAGAAGATCACGATCTCCAAGACCGGTAAGATCACGGTCAAGAAAGGACTGAAGAAAGGAACCTATAAACTGAAGGTCAAAGTAACCGCTGCAGGAAACGGCAACTACAAGAAGCTGACGAAGACGGTTACCGTTAAGATCAAGGTTCGCTGATCCGAGGAACCGGATAGACGCAATTCATAAGATAGCTTACATAAAGACCTCCCGCGGCTCCGGCTGCGGGAGGTTTTGCATGATCGTCATACGACATCTGGTGATTGTTTTGACGACGCAGCTATAATATACTTATCTAAAGCGTTGAGAGGAGAATCACCAATGCCGGATTCGATCATACAGGCGGCAATTTCATATATCAAAGATCTTTTTCAGGATAATGCAGGCGGGCACGACTTCGGGCACAGCCTGCGTGTCTATAAAAATGCGCTTGCGATTGCAGAACAGGAGGCAGATCCGAAATTGAATCGAAGGATCATCGCTCTCGCAGCGCTGCTGCATGACGTTGATGACAGCAAATTATTTGATACGGAAAACAATGCGAATGCCAGACAGTTTCTGACGGAACAACAGGCAGATAATGCAGAGATCGAACAGATCTGCAGCATCATCAATTCCGTATCGTTCAGCAAAAACAGGGGGAAACGGCCGGAAACGCCGGAAGCGAAGATCGTTCAGGATGCAGACCGGCTGGATGCGATCGGCGCGGTCGGGATCGCGCGGACCTTTGCCTTCGGCGGAGAACACGGACGTACACTCGAATCCTCCGTACAGCATTTCTATGACAAATTGCTTCTGCTGAAAGACGAACTCAATACCGAAGCTGCAAAACGGATCGCGCAGGAGCGGCATGCCTTCCTGCTTCGGTTTCTGGAAGAATTAGAGACGGAATCTCCGGAGATGATACCCGAAACGGAACGCAGGAAGTCTGTTCCGGAGGAGAGTATGCATATACAGTACGCGAGGGTTGAAGATCTCCCGAGGTTTATGGAAATCTTTGAAGTAGCGCGTGCGTTTATGCGCAGCACCGGCAACATGCATCAGTGGAACAATCAGTATCCGGCTGCAGAGGATCTGCTGGCTGATATTGAGAAAAAACAATTGTATACGATCTCTGAGGACGGAGAGATCCATGCCGTGTTCGCTCTGATTCCCGGCGACGATCCGACCTATGCGTATATTGAAAACGGAAGCTGGCTTTCGGATGCGCCGTACGGGACGATCCACCGCATCGCATCCGACGGAAAAATCCACGACGTATTTGCGAAGGCCGTCCGGTTCGGCATGAGCCGGATTCCGCATCTTCGTGTCGATACACATGAAGATAATAAAGTGATGCAGCATGTGGTAGAGAAGAGCGGTTTTCAACGATGCGGGATCATCTATCTCGAAGACGGTTCACCGCGGATTGCTTATGAGAAGCTCGGCAATATGGAAACTTCTGAAGGACATCATTCAAGATAACGGTTCAGATAGAGCAAACAGTAACGAAATAATGAATTGAGACCAGCTATGAATAGTCAAGCAAAAAATCTGAAAAGAATTCATAGTGATCAA
>CAZOHB010000006.1:0-35094 GCA_964579345.1 uncultured Parasporobacterium sp. | reverse complement strand
CTGCCCCGGCAGGGAACGGATTTCGTCACCACTGACCAGCAGCGTATCCGGATAATACTCCCATTCGCCGGAAAGCAGGATATCCAGATTCGGTTCTTCTTCCATATCAGGAACCGAGTAGACGCCGTTTTCAACGACCTTACTGTTTTTGAACATGGAAAGGCTGCACAGCAGATAAGCGGCGCTTCCCAAAACGGCGATACATAAGCAGATTGTAAAGAATAATCCTTTCTTCATATTTGAATAATAGAAAGTCATTATAAGTTTGTCAATGAGGGGTCACGGAGCTGTCACGATTCATGCAACGGTTTTGTCACGGTTGTCGATTTCGCCAACATTGGACCCTTCGAATGTCGATTGAAAAATGAAATGGAAGTTTTATAATTTAATCAAGGCGTGTTTTTAATGTGTACCTTCAGACGCATTCTGTACATTTAAAAGTACACCTGAAACATTTAGCGTTTTTAAATGTTTAATTAGGAAAGGAGAAGAAAATGAAACTGTTTAAGAAACTCGGCGCCGGCCTGCTTTCTCTCGCTATGGTGATCGGGTTGATGTCCGGCATTTCCTTCACGGCAATGGCAGACGACAATCCGTATGCACCGACAGAGTTCGTAGAGCATAATGGTGTCAAATTCGGCAGAGCTACAGAAGCCTACCAGTCGACCGGAAGAGGCGGCACAGTGAACTATAAAGGCTTCCCGCTTTTTGATGGACAGGAAGAGCACTTTGATGAGTATCTTGATCTGTTAATGAGCGAGCTCACAATCGCCGGCAAGGTTGCACTGAATGCCGGCGGAAACGGAACCGGTTCTTACGTAAAAGACGGAGAGACGATCACATACAACATTCCTGCTGGAAACTCCGTTGGCGGTGAGGCACTCCAGGGTGCTGCAAGCCAGACCGCACTTTCCACAGTCATGTACCAGGCACAGAGCTGGAACATCGATCTGATCAACACCATCGGTAACCTGATGGGACGTGAGAACAAGAGTAAACAGACCAATGATGGATTTAACTGGACCTCAGTAACCGGAACATCCATGACGGATATGCGTCTGAATCCGTTATCCGGACGTTACGATGAAGGCTACGGCGAAGATCCTGCAATGGCTTCCATGTTTGCAGCAGCAAACTCCAATGGCTATAACGGATACGGTGTCGGAGACGACAACTTCTATATTCTTGGTTCTGTTAATACGAAGCACTATACCGCATACGGCGCTCAGTGGTTCCGCCACATCGCCAGCACACAGGTTGGTGCACGTTCTTTCTATGAGTACAACTCCAAGAGTGCAAACAAGGGATTCCGCGAAGGTCTGATCTCCAGCTTCATGTCCAGCTACGGACGTATCAACAACGTACCGAGCAGCTCGACATTCATGATGAGCTGGGCAAATCATGTTTCCAAATATGATATCTACAACGGACCTGACGCTATGGCAGATTATCCGTACATGCCATACGAAGTATCCGGCAATGAAAACGGACAGTACTCCAACGGCTATGATTTAGCTTACATGCCGAATGAGGAATACAAGATCGCTTCCATGGTCATCGCAGGCCATAGAGGAAGCGGCGGCGTAGCTGCTCTTCAGGCTGCACTGGAGAATGGATATAACGGAATTACAGACGAATCTCTGAACGTTCTTGCTTCCGCATATCTGACGATCCGTACCCGTGTTGGTATCTATGATGAAAAAGATGCAAACGGACTGAGCAAATACTATCCGTTCAATGACATTGCATCCAATACGGAAAACAAAGTTGATTACACTTCTGCATCCAGCCAGGATATCGCACTGCAGAATGCTGAAGAAGGTATCGTCCTTCTGAAGAATGATAACAATGCACTTCCGCTCGCAACAACAGATAAAGTCGGCGTATACGGCGTCTTTGCACAGGCTCTGAACTCCGGACTTTATCAGGTTCCGGTCGCAGACTGGACCGGCCATGGCGACGAAGCAGGCGCAACTGGCTTTGAAGCAATCAGCAAACGTGTTGCTGACGCTTCTTACAACAAAGGTCTGAATGTTGTAACGATCCAGACAAAAGATGGCGGCTACTGGTTTGTAGACGGCACAACGATCGCAATCAAATCTGCTGAAGACTTTGCAGCAGCAGAAAACAAAGACAATTACTATTTCGGTATCTTAGACAGCGGCCAGGCTGCAAGCTCCATCTATTCTTATGGCGCTGACAGATGGGTACGCTGCGCAACCGCAGATCCGACAACGGGCCTGAATGCATTCGCAGGATGGACCAACCCGCTGTTCCCGAATCCGCAGGATTGGAAGAACCCGTCCTTCGTCGCAGTTGATGAAAACCCGACATTCAAGAACATTCCTGGCGCTATGCTTCCTCCGGTACTTTCCGGATATCCGTACCACCTGATGCTTGAGAAAGCTGAAGCGGACGGCGAGTATTACATCCATGCAGGCGGCAAGGTTAACGGTGTATCCTTCATCAACGTATCTCCGCTGATGGAAACAAACTATGGTTTCTACTTCGAAGTTCAGAAGAATGACGAAGGCAAAGAATACATCAATCTTGGCGGCGCTTATACCGGCGCAAGATCTGACCAGAGTATTGGTGTTAACTACTTCAAGAATGCAGCTGATAAATCTGCTATGACATTCAAGGTAACGGAAGTTCAGCCTTACGGATACGAAGCAGAGGCAAACATTGCAGAAGATGATACAGCAATCATCTATGTTGGACAGACCTACCTCGGACTTTCCGGTGAAGGTACTGACCGTTCAAGCCTTGAGATGGGCGCAGGCCAGGTCGAGAGTGCTCTGAACATTGCAAAAGAATACAAAGCAGCAGGCAAGAAGACCGTAGTTGTTATTTATGCAAACTATCCGGTTGTTGCTGAAGAACTCCAGAACAGCGCAGATGTTGATGCAATCCTGTTCGCAGGATACGGCGGAACCTTCGGCGCGAAGGCAACTGCAGAAGTCCTGACAGGAGAAGTTACTCCGACCGGACGTCTGGTCAGCACCTGGTACAAAGACATGGATCTGTTCCCGGCTATCTCCGAGTACAGCTTACCGCAGGGCAGCGACCGTATGGACGGTGAGATCATTACAGGCGAAGACGGCACACGTACCGTTGTTCCTCGTTTCCTTGAGGATGGCATGAGCCTGGATGAGATTTCCGATATCTACAAAGTTGATATGTATGCAGCTGACGTTATCGACACTGGTGTTACTTACAAGTACCTCACTGACGAAGAGGCAGCAGAGCATGTCACCTATCCGTTTGGTTATGGCTTAAGCTACACGAACTTCAAATGGTCCGACTTCAATGTTGTTCCGGATGGAGATATGTACAAAGCAACGATCAAGGTTGAGAACACCGGCGACGTTGATTCTTCCGACGTTGTTGAGATCTACGCAGCAAAGAAAGATGGTTCTGCATACGGCGATGCAATCGCGAAGAAGAGCCTTGTCGGATTCGCAAAAGTAGCTCTGGAAGCAGGCGAGAGCAAGACGGTTGAGATCACGATCGATCCGGAATACCTGCAGATCTGGGATGTTAACGCAGAAGACTTCATCGTTGAGTCCGGAAGCTATGAATTCAGTGCAGCAAAAGATTCCTCACTGGAAGGCGCTCTGACAACAACCCTTACAATTGAAGGCAAAGATATCGCAAAAGCTCCTGCAAAAGAGCTCAATATCTGGGAGCATGCATTTGATCAGGAGAATGTATACTACAGCGAGTACTCCAAACTCCAGACTGCAAAAGCAGCTGTTGAAGAGGAAGTTGGCGATGATATCTATGCAGTAGAAGCGAAAGCTCCTGGCGCATGGGTTGCAATCCCGAAGGTTGACCTGACAGACGTAACGACGGCTGAACTGAAAGCCGGCGCTCCGGAAGGTGTAAACGGAACAATCGACGTTAAGGTTGACGGCCCGAATGGCGCAACAATCGCAACCTTTGATGTTAAGGCAACCGGTGAAGTAACTCTGGAACTTGCATCCACCTCTTATGAGAAGACTACGATCAAAGAGCAGGGCTATGACACCATTGAAGCTGAAGTAGCTGCAACAAGTGGATTACATGATATCTATCTTGTATACAACGCTAAGGGACTTCGTGCAGCAACGGTTGATTTCCTGACTACTGAGGGCAAGATCGAGAAGATTAAAGAAGAATTAGCAGAAGCACAGGCAGCTGTAGAAGCAGCGAAAGCTGAGCGTGATGCAGCGGCAGCAGATGCTGACAAAGCTACCAAAGAAGCTAATGAAGCAGCAGTTAAGAAAGCAGAAGCTGAAGCAGCTCTGAAAGAAGCAGAGCTCGCACTTGCTGAGGCTGAGGCAGCTAAGAACGCTGCAGAAACCAAAGCAGCAGAAGCAGAAGTGAAAGCAGCAGAAGCTGAGAAGAAAGCAGCAGAAGCTGAAGCAGCAGCTGCAGCAGCGAAAGTAAAAGCTCCGGCTAAGGCAGCAGTTGCTAAGCTGACAGCTAAGAAGAAAGCTCTTACGATCAAGTGGAAGAAAGTTGCAGGAGCAAACGGCTATGAGATCCAGATCGCAACAAACAAGAAGTTCACGAAGAACCTCCAGACGATCACGATCAAGAAAGGCACGACAACTTCTAAGACGATCAAGAAACTGAAAGCTAAGACGAAATACTTCGTACGCGTTCGCGCTTACAAGACTGTTGGCGGCGGACAGCTGTTCGGCAAGTGGTCTGCAGCAAAGAATAAGAAAACCAAATAATCATTCTTTGCAATAACAGTTTACTTCAGGGCTCCCCTCCTCGTGAGGGGAGCTCTTTTTATCTGGAAAACAGCAGCTTTGCGCCAGATCTTTTTGCAAAAGCATGCTATGAAGGATATGCGGGGAAGTTTGTGATATAATCTGTTTTAATTTAAGCAAAACGATGGATGCAATATTGATGCAGGGTTCTGAATTGCTGAACTGTGTATCTTCAGGGCCATCTGTTGAAACGATTATTACATTCAGCTGAAACGATTATTATATTCAGCTAAAGGGAGGAGAATTTTTATGGATCAGGAACTGCAAAGAAGCTGTATTGACTGCATGATCGGGAGCTGCAATTTAAAGGACAGCCCATTCCCGGGATTCTGTACGACGACGAACATGGATGAAGAAATACTGAAAGATGCGATGGCGCAGTATGAGGACCCGGAAATCCGGAGAGTTACAATCGCCGCAGCGGAAGTCGAAGCGGAAAATTACATGAAGATGACCCGCCTGGAGGAAACAATCGAATTCGCGAAGAAGATCGGTGCAAAGAAGATTGGAATCGCGACCTGCTTAGGACTTCTGAAAGAATCCAATATCCTCGCAAAAATTCTGCGCAGCCATGGGTTCGAAGTTGTCGGTGCCGCATGCAAAGCGGGAATGCAGAAAAAGACAAGCGTCGGCATTCCGGCATTCTGTGATGTCGTTGGAGAAAACATGTGCAATCCGATTCTGCAGGCCAAACTGCTGAATGCAGCTGGGACAGATTTGAATATCCTGGTAGGCCTTTGCGTCGGACACGACAGCATGTTTTATAAATACTCAGATGCGCTGGTCACAACACTGGTATCCAAAGACCGCGTCCTTGGTCATAACACGGTCGCTGCGATCTACCAGTCCGATAAATATTATACCCGCGTATACGGAGAAGAGTAATCTGCGGCGGAGCATTGCTGAGGTAATCAAACCGGCAATATGTTATTTGTTGCGAACCCCGGAGACTGTCCGAAGACCAGTCAGGATAACTCGTAATCGAGCCGGCAATTTGTTATTTGTTGCGAACCGGCGTAAACTCCGAATGCAGATTAGAGAATATGCCTTGAGGAAGGAACCCTGTCCGGCAAGACACCTAAAATGTGTCTTGCATAGAGGGGTTGTTATCTCAAGACCTATAAAAAGCCAGAAATGGGCTGATTTTAAGCGATACGGTGTCTTGAGAAAGGAACCCTGTCTGGCAAGACACCTAAAATGTGTCTCGTGCAGAAGGGGTGTCGTCTCAAGACATATAAAAAGCTAAACATGGGCTGATTTTAAGCGATACGGTGTCTTGAAGAAGGAACCCGGCTCAGCAGGACACATAAAAAGTGTCTTGTGTAGAGGGGCTACCTTTCCAAGACACTTTTTTAGTACAGGCTGACAGGACTCAAAGCAAATAGTAATCAATGATTTTCTCGAGCCACCGCACATCCAAAGGCTGACTATCCGTCTCCGTTGTGATCAGCAGATTTTTCCATGGATAGATTCCGGCTTTTCTGTATTGATCCTCTCGCCAGCGCTGCTTGCGAATATAGGCAGGGTCATCCATCCGCCCATAATGTTCAAGATAAAAAATGTTATGCGTTCTCGGATTCATACAAGTGAAGTCCGGGTGAAGGACGATATCCCCAAAGTGATTTTCTTCTTCGTAGCGAAGGGGAATCCCTTTTTGAGTAAGACAGGACGTGATCAGGCTTTCAGATTTACTTCTCACGAATAATCCCGGGATAACGGTAGGGACAATTAAATGCTCAGGGTTTAAATTGCTTCGAATATACTCAGTGCTTTCCCATTTTGTAACAATATCGTCAAAATCCTTAAGAGTCGGGAGAATTAGCGCTGCAATTCCCGGCTTTGTGCGTAATAGCTGTTCTGCTTTAGATTCTCTCTCTTCATGTGCAATCGTTTGCTCGATGAACCACCTTTCATTCTTTTTGTCCTTAATGCATGCGAGGGCATACTCTTTTTTGGCAAGGGTTTCGGCTAATGAACGTTGGTTATGGTTCAGGTAGTGCTCTTTGATCTTCCCGTTTTCATCCTCCTGCTTCGCGTAATATTTGTGCACTCCACTTGAAAGTGTCCGCGTGATCAAGGTTTCTTCGGGGCAATTGCTGATGAAATTTTCAAGACTTTCTATTTCTCGATTCAGTTTGTTTAGCTGCTTTAGAAGCTCATTCTTATTTTGCATAAAGCAACAATAACACTGAAAAATGCAGTCGGCAACGTTTACAATTTTAAATCTTTGTTACAAAAATCAAACATCGATTTTCCAGCTTTTACGCGCATCATTTCAGGCGTTTAACAGCGCGAGATCGAGGCGTTCATTTATGGAGAATGCTGTTTGAACATGATGAGCGCGACAAACAGTTATGCAGATACGAAATAATTAGTTAAGGGTCGGTTTTGCTAAGAATGATTTTGTCATTGTGTCTTGAGGGGGGAAACCAATGTGTTAGTCGCGGCACAGATTGGCTTAGCCATTTTTTGAAATTGTGTCTTGAGGGAGGGATCTAGCTTAGCAAGACACATAAATTGTGTCTCGTATAGAGGGGTATCCTGGCCAAGACCTATGAAAGGCTAAAAAGGGTAGAAATTAAGCAATTTGGTGTCTTGAGGAAGGGAGCCGGCTTAGCAAGACACATAAATTGTGTCTCGTATAGAGGGGTATCCCGGCCAAGACCCACAGTCCATACAAATGACTGCAAAAATGCAACTCAGAAGAATGACTGCGGAACCACAACTCAGATTTGCAAATGATTAAGCATGTCCCGGGTGATAATTACAGCACTTTCAGCTCCGCGGAATAGATGTTCAGGGAGAGGATGTTCTCCGCGAAATGGCGGAATTTTTCCGCAGCGTCACTGACGTAGAATTTGTGTGCGGAAGGTGCAGGAACTGCAGAGGATGCGATGCCTTGCTCCTCCAGCAGGCGTTTCAGAGAGCAGGCGGTCTCATACGCCGGGTTTACCAGCTTGACGCCGCCGCCGATCTCCCGGCGGATCACTTCCTGCAGGAGCGGATAGTGGGTGCATCCGAGGATCAGGGTGTCGATGTCATGTTCGGAGACCAGCTCGTCGAGATAACGATGGATCATGATGACGGTAACGGGATCGTCGATCATTCCTTCTTCTACCAGATTTACAAACAGAGGGCAGGCTTTGTCGAAAACGACAGCAGCCGGCTCTTTTTCTTTTATATAACGGTCATAGATTCCGCTTCGGATCGTACCTTCGGTTCCGATGACGCCGATCCGCCGGTTGTCCGTTGCCTTGATCGCGGCATCCGTTCCGGGGCGAACAACGCCGATAACCGGAACATCGACCGCTTCCTGAACCGCCTCAAGCGCCATGGCGCTGGCGGTATTGCAGGCGATGACGATCGCTTTTACATTCTGCGAAAGCAGAAACTGAGCGATCTGCTTGGAATAGCGAATGATCGTTTCCGGGGATTTGTTTCCATATGGAACACGGGCGGTGTCGCCGAAATAGATGATTTTTTCGTTTGGAAGATTGCTGAGGATTTCCTTGACTACGGTAAGTCCGCCGACACCGGAGTCAAAGACCCCGATGGGCAGATCGTTAGATATCTGCATGTGCTTTCACCTTTTCTTCTATCATTGCGTGGACTCTCTCCGGAAGCTCATTGAGCTCATCCGCAGTCAGATCTTTGGTCTCAATCGGAGGAAGAAACTCCACGCGAACCTTTCCTTTTTTGATGATCGGGACGTGATCGTCAAAGATCTTTCCGGAACCGTTGAGCGCGACCGGAACGATCTTCGCGCCGGCTTTGGTAGCCAGCTTAAAGCTGCCATGCTTGAACGGCAGCATCTGTCCTTCCACTTTGGACCGGGTCCCTTCCGGGAAGATCCACATGGAAACTCCTTTTTTAACGTATTCCACGCCCTTCAGGATCGTGGCGATTCCCTGACGGCGATCCTTTCTGTCCAAAAACAGACAGTAGACAGAATTCATCCACCAGCCGATCAGCGGCCAGGTCTGCATCTCTTTCTTTGCCACGAAACCGGTGCAGTCCGGGAAGATCGGATAAGTCGCGATAATATCGAAAAATCCGCGGTGGTTGGAGATATAAACGACGGCGTCATCGCCCTTTTTCGGAAGATATTCAAGTCCGATGTATTCGATCTTTGCTCCGCTGATCACGCGGGCTTCCAGCATTGCGAACTGGACGAAGCGCAGACTGATCAGATCCTGCCCGCGGCGGCTGAACAGCCCCACGAGGCGGGAAAACGGAAATACAAAAATGGTTTCTATTACAGTAATGATCACAGCGATCACAATAATAATCAATCTTATCATGGCAATATAGTAGCATCATCTGCTGGCAGTGTCAAAATCACAGCATCTTTATTGAATTTTCAGCGCGAATTTACTATAATGTACACCACTGCTAAAAGTAGCAGTTGTTTTTGTTATATTTTTTTACAAGAATGTGTGCCTGGTTTGGGTTGAAGGACAAAAAAGGTGAGGCACATTCGGGTTTCCCGGGAGGTATGAAAATGCGAGGGAGCAATTTAACATTACTGACAGATTTTTATGAGCTGACGATGATGCAGGGATACTTTAAGGCGAAGAATACCAACACCGTTGTATTCGACGCGTTTTACAGAAAGAATCCGTTCGAAAGCGGTTATGCGATCGCGTGCGGCCTGGAGCAGGTGATCGAGTACATTAAAAATCTGCATTTTACTTATGAGGATATTCAGTATTTAAGAAGTCTGAATACATTCGATGACGATTTCCTGGATTACTTAAGTTCCTACCACTTTACCGGAGATATCTATGCGATCCCGGAAGGAACCGTTGTATTTCCTCATGAGCCGCTGGTAAAAGTTGTAGCGCCGATCATGGAGGCACAGCTCCTTGAGGCAGCGATCCTGAACATTATCAACCACCAGAGTCTGATCGCAACCAAGGCAAGCCGCGTCGTATATGCAGCAGGCGGCGGCGTTATGGAATTCGGCCTTCGCCGTGCGCAGGGTCCGGATGCCGGAATCTTAGGAGCAAGAGCAGCATGCATCGCAGGCTGTATCGGAACATCCAACGTCCTTGCGGGACAGATGTTCGGCGTCGGCGTAAAGGGAACCCACGCACACAGCTGGGTCATGAGCTTCCCGGATGAATATACGGCGTTCAAGACATATGCGGAACTGTACCCGGATGCCTGCATCCTTCTTGCAGATACGTATGACACACTCGATTCCGGTGTTCCGAATGCGATCCGCGTATTCAATGAAATGAAAGCAGAAGGAAAGAAGCTCGGCATGTACGGAATCCGCTTAGACTCCGGAGACCTTGCATACCTTTCCAAGAAAGCAAGAAAGATGCTCGATGACGCCGGATTCCCGGATGCGATCATCTCCGCATCTTCCGACCTGGATGAGAACCTGATCTTCTCCCTGAAAACGCAGGGCGCGCAGATCACATCCTGGGGCGTCGGCACAAACCTGATCACGGCAAAAGACTGCCCGTCCTTCGGCGGCGTTTATAAGCTGGTCGCAATGCAGGACGACAAGACCGGAGAATTCATTCCGAAGATCAAGGTGTCCGAAAATATTGAAAAGATCACGAACCCGGGCAACAAGACAGTGTTCCGTTTATACAGCAAAGAGACAGGCAAGATCATCGGCGATCTGATCGCAATGGCAGATGAGAAATATTCCGAAGACGAAGACATCCTTCTGTTCGATCCGATGAGCACCTGGAAACAGACCCTTGTAAAGGCCGGCACCTTCAATCTGCGTGAACTTCTTGTTCCGATCTTTAAGAAGGGCGTCTGCGTTTATGATGAGCCGACGGTTCCGGAGATCACGGAAAACTGTGCGAAGGAACTGGATACACTTTGGGAAGAGACCAGACGTCTTGTGAACCCGAACAAGGTTTATGTCGATCTTTCCAAGAAGCTGTATAAAACCAAGAAAGATCTGCTTGATGCAGCAGCAGGGATCGATCTGAATTAAACCGGATCCTGCGATCCGGACCCCCTCACGCGCCGCAAAGGACGGCCGTGCAATCGATAATCATTTCCGCCGGTGACGAGAAAGCCGGGGAATAAAGGAGGATAAAATATTGTACAATAAAGTTTCTACAGATTTGAATTTTACCGACAGAGAGAAAAAGGTCGAACAGTTCTGGAAGGACGAAAAGATCTTTGAAAAAAGCATGGAAAACACGGAAGGCAAGCCGCAGTACATGTTCTACGACGGCCCGCCGACAGCGAACGGCAAGCCGCACATCGGCCACGTCCTGACCCGTGTTATCAAGGACCTTGTGCCGCGTTTCTGGACCATGAAGGGATATGAAGTCCCGAGAAAAGCAGGCTGGGATACCCACGGCCTTCCGGTTGAGATCGAAGTGGAAAAAATGTTGGGTCTTGACGGAAAAGAGCAGATCGAAGAGTACGGCCTTGCTCCGTTCATCGAAAAATGCAAGGAGAGCGTCTGGAAATATAAGAGCATGTGGGAAGACTTCTCTTTCCGCGTCGGTTTCTGGGCGGATATGGAAAACCCATACGTTACCTATGAGAATGACTATATCGAATCCGTCTGGTGGTCTTTAAAGCAGATCTGGGACAAAGGACTTCTTTATAAAGGATATAAGGTCGTTCCTTACTGCCCGCGCTGCGGAACGCCGCTTTCCAGTCATGAGGTTGCACAGGGCTATAAAGATGTTAAGGAACGCTCCGCTGTCGTTAAATTCAAGGTTGCAGGCGAAAATGCCTATTTCCTGGCATGGACGACAACGCCGTGGACGCTTCCTTCCAACGTTGCGCTCTGCGTGAATCCGGATGAATCCTATGTCAAGGTGCAGAAGGGAGATACCTTCTATTATCTGGCAGAAGCTTTATGCGATACAGTGTTAGGCGAAGGAACCTACGCTGTGATCAAGAGATATAAAGGAAAAGAATTAGAATATAAAGAGTACCATCCGCTGCTTCCGCAGGTGGATTACAGCAAGATCAAAGGCAAGATGCACTTTGTGACCTGCGACAATTATGTCACCCTGACAGACGGTACCGGTATCGTACATATCGCGCCGGCGTTTGGTGAGGATGACTCCCGTATCGGCCGCGAATATGAGCTGCCGTTCGTACAGTTCGTAGACGGCAAGGGCGAGATGACAGCAGAGACTCCGTGGGAAGGTGTCTTCGTCAAGGATGCGGACAAGCTGATCTTACAGGCGCTGGACGAGAGCGGAGCTCTCTTTGACGCACCGAAGTTTGAGCACAGCTATCCGTTCTGCTGGAGATGCGACACCCCGCTGATCTACTATGCACGTGAGAGCTGGTACATCAAGATGACCGCGGTGAAAGAAGACCTGATCCGCAATAACAATACCGTTAACTGGATCCCGCCGAGCATCGGCAAAGGCCGTTTCGGCGACTGGCTGGAAAATGTTCAGGACTGGGCCGTCAGCCGTAACCGTTACTGGGGCACCCCGCTCAACATCTGGGAGTGCGAGTGCGGACACAGACATTCCATCGGCAGCATCGAAGAATTAAAGAGCATGTCCTCGAACTGCCCGGATGATATCGAGCTTCACAGACCGTATATTGACGAAGTAACGATCAAGTGTCCGGAGTGCGGCAAGGAAATGCACCGCGTGCCGGAAGTTATCGACTGCTGGTATGATTCCGGATCGATGCCGTTTGCACAGTACCATTATCCGTTTGAAAATCAGGAACTGTTTAAGGCACACTTCCCGGCAGACTTTATTTCTGAGGCAGTCGACCAGACCAGAGGCTGGTTCTACTCACTGATGGCGATCTCCACCCTGGTATTCAACCAGGCTCCGTACAAGAACGTTATCGTTATGGGCCATGTTCAGGATAAGGACGGCCAGAAGATGAGCAAGTCCAAGGGCAATGCGGTCGATCCGTTTGATGCACTGAATCAGTACGGCTCCGACGCGATCCGCTGGTATTTCTACACGAACTCCGCGCCGTGGCTGCCGAACCGCTTCTATGGGGATGCGGTTGTGGAAGGACAGCGTAAATTCATGGGAACCCTGTGGAATACCTACGCGTTCTACGTACTGTATGCCAATATTGATAACTTTGATCCGAGCCAGTACAAGCTTGAGCCGGAGAAACTTTCCGTTATGGACAAGTGGATCCTCTCCAAGCTGAACACCGTGATCAAAGAAGTGGATGACAACATGACGAACTACCGGATTCCGGAATCCGGCAGAGCAATGCAGGATTTCGTGGACGACCTGAGCAACTGGTATGTCCGCCGCTGCCGCGACCGTTTCTGGGCAAAGGGCATGGAGCAGGATAAGATCAATGCTTACATGACGCTTTACACCTGCCTGGTTACCTTCAGCAAAGTTGCAGCTCCGTTCATCCCGTTCATGACCGAAGATATTTATCAGAACCTCGTAAGAACGAACGATCAGACCGCGCCGGAAAGCGTACATCTTTGCGCATTCCCGGTGGCAGACGAGGCGCTGATCGATAAAGAACTGGAAGAAAACATGGAGCATGTCCTCGACGTCGTCGTTATGGGACGTGCCTGCAGAAACGCTTCCGGCATGAAGAACCGCCAGCCGCTTCCGGCAATGTTCATCAAAGCTCCGTGGACGCTTTCCGGCTACTATACCGAGATCGTCGCAGACGAGCTGAATGTCAAGGCGGTAGAGATGAAAGAGGATGTGAGAGACTTCTCCTCCTATTCCTTCAAACCGCAGCTCAAGACGGTCGGGCCGAAATTCGGAAAGCAGGTTGGTGAGATCCGCAATGCATTAGCGAACGTGGACGGCAATGCAGCGATGGATGAAGTCAATGCGACAGGCAGCCTGAAGCTGGCTCTTCCGAGCGGCGAAGTCGTTCTGGAAAAAGACGATCTTCTGATCGAGACGGCACAGGTCGAAGGCTACGAATCCATGAGCGATTACGGCATTACGGTTGTCTTAGATCTCCATCTGACGGACGAACTGATCGAAGAAGGATTTATCCGCGAGCTGATCAGCAAGGTTCAGACGATGAGAAAAGAAGCGGACTTCGAAGTTATGGATATGATCACGATCTATATCAACGGCAACGAAAAGATCGAAGATATCGTAAACCGCAAGAAGGACATGATGCTGACGGATGTCATGGCGACCGAGATCCTGACCGGACAGATGGACGGTGTGTCCAAAGAATGGGACATCAACGGCGAGAAAGTCACAATCGGCGTAAAGAAAAACTAAGAGTGTAAAAACATTCAGAATACTTAAAAGCAGCACCCATTTCGGGGGCTGCTTTTGTATTTCGCAAGGACATTCTCAACTCAGACAGTACAAGCAAGGATATTCTCCGATCAGACCATACAATAAATATGGGAATCGTTCTCAAATTCCTTGACTGCGTCCGGAAATCGTGCCATAATTGGGAACGATTCTCAAATTCATTTTATGGAACAGAACACTTTTTACAAGTGACGGAGAATAACATGGATGGAAAGACAAATTACAAAACAAAACAGAGAGAGATCCTTCTGAATTACATCTCTTCGATGCCGGAAACTCATTTTACTGCAGGCGATATCTGCAGATATCTGAAAGAGCAGGGGGCGCAGGTCGGACAGTCGACGGTTTACCGCAGGCTTGAAAGCCTTGTGGATGAGGGGATCCTGAATAAATATACGGTGGATGGAACAAGCCCGGCGTGCTTTGAGTATGTCGGCGCGGAAAGCCATGGGACGGAATCTATCTGTTATCATTGTAAATGTGAAAAGTGCGGTGCGCTGATCCACCTGCACTGCGAAGAGATCCGGGAGATCCAGGAACATCTCCTGAAAGAACATCATTTCCGGATGGATCCGAGAAGGACTGTTTTTTACGGTCTCTGTGAGAAATGCAAAGAGGAATGAATAAGAACAGATGAAACGATTGCTGTCAATCATAATTGCTGCGGTGTTGACAGCCGGCCTCCTTGCTGCATGCGGCAGTGGAGAACGTAGCGGCCATGATCCGCAGAATACAGATAAACTGAATATTGTTGTCACGATCTTTCCAATCTACGACTGGACGATGCAGATCCTTGGGGAAAGCGCGGATGATGCAGAGGTTTCCCTGCTCCTGGATAATGGCGTGGATATGCACAGCTATCAGCCTTCGGTGGAGGATATCGCGAAAATCTCAACAAGTGATCTGTTCGTGTATGTCGGCGGTGAGTCGGATGAATGGGTGGATGAGATCCTCCGGCAGGCGAAGAATCCGGATCTTACGGTGATCAACCTTTTGGATATCCTCGGAGATTTCCTGGAAGAGGAAGAACATATAGAAGGAATGCAGGAAGTTCGGGGAGAGCATGAAGAACATGAAGAACATGAGGCGCATGAGGAGGAAGAAGAGCCGGAGTATGATGAACATGTCTGGCTGTCCCTGCGGAATGCGCAGCTTCTCTGCAGTGCGATCGCAAAGCAGCTGACAGTGCTGGATCCGGATAAAGCTTCGCAATACCGGACGAATCTGGATAATTATTGTGAACAATTAAAGGGACTGGATGAGGCGTACAAAACAATGAAAGAACAGGCGGCATTTAAGACCCTGGTCTTTGCAGATCGTTTCCCGTTCCTGTACCTTTTAAAGGACTATGATATTGAGTATTATGCTGCTTTTGCCGGCTGCGCAGCAGAAGCAGAGGCAAGTTTTGAAACGATCATTTTCCTGGTCAGCAAAGTGAACGAACTGTCCCTTCCGGCGGTAATGACGATCGACGGATCGGATCAGAAGCTTGCTGAAACAGTCGCGGCAACAACGGAGACGAAAGATCAGAAGATCCTGGTGCTGGATTCTTTGCAGTCTGTAACACGAAAAGAACTGCAGGAAGGAATCTCTTATCTTTCAGTTATGGAAGAAAATCTGAGCGTGCTGGAAACAGCTTTGAATGGAGGACAATAATGGCTTTGCTGGAATGTCAGAATCTGAATGTGGGATATGAAGGCCAGACGGTTGCGAAAGACCTTTCTTTTTCTGTATCCAAAGGGGATTACCTGTATATTGTGGGCGAGAACGGATCCGGAAAAACGACACTGATGAAAACGATCCTGCATCTGATCCCGCCGCTGAAAGGGTCGCTGGAAATGGGCGACGGATTGAAACAGAATGAGATCGGATATCTTCCGCAGCAGACGGAGGCCCAGAAGGATTTTCCCGCTTCCGTCCGGGAAATCGTTCTTTCCGGCTGCCAGGCGAAACGCGGCTTCCATCCGTTTTATACAAAGGAAGATAAGGCGAAGGCGGTTAAAAACATGGAACGGATGGAGATCCTTCCTTTTGCGAAACGCTGTTTCCGGGAACTGTCCGGAGGACAGCAACAGAGAGTCCTTCTGGCAAGAGCTCTTTGCGCGAGTGAAAAGATGCTGCTTCTGGACGAGCCGGTATCCGGCCTGGATCCGAATGTCACGCAGGAGCTGTATCAGCTGATCAAAAGCCTGAACGAAGAAGGTCTTACGATCATCATGATCTCGCATGATATGGAGGCGGCGCTTCAGTACGCCAGCCACATCCTGCAGATCGGGAACATGGAATTTTTTGGAACAAAAGATGAATACCTGCGAAGTGAGGCGGGACATCTGTTTTTATTGGAAAAACTGTAGAGGCACTGTTATGTTTGAAAAACTATTTCTGTATTTTCAGTATCCGTTTGTTATCAATGCGCTGATCGTCGGCGTTCTGGTTGCGCTGTGCGCATCCCTTTTGGGTGTCACTCTTGTTCTGAAACGTTTTTCCTTTATCGGGGACGGCCTCTCCCATGTTGCGTTCGGAGCGATCGCTGTAGCCAGCGTTCTTAACCTGACGAATAATATGCTGATCGTTCTTCCTGTCACGATCATCAGCGCTGTTCTTTTGCTGAGGACCGGACAAAAAACGGTCGTAAAGGGAGATGCAGCAATCGCAATGATCTCAGTAGCGGCACTTGCGGTAGGCTATCTGATCATGAATATTTTTTCTGTTTCTTCGAATCTGTCCGGCGATGTCTGCACGACACTGTTTGGCTCCACATCGATCCTGACGCTTTCAGGAAAAGATGTTTGGCTGAGCATTGCGCTCTCTGTTGTGGTCGTGGTCCTTTTCGTACTGTTTTACAACAAGATCTTTGCAGTCACATTTGATGAGGATTTTGCGGTTGCGGTCGGAACAAAAGCGGGAGCATACAACCTTCTGATCGCTGTGATCATCGCCGTTATTATCGTGGCAGCGATGAATCTGGTAGGATCCCTGCTGATCTCTGCGTTGGTCATTTTTCCTGCACTTTCTGCAATGCGGCTTTTTAAAAGCTTCCTGCAGGTTACGATCTGTTCCGCGGTTCTTTCCGTGATCTGTGCGTTTCTCGGCATTGTGATCTCAGTTCTCGCAGGCACTCCGGCAGGAGCAACCATTGTTGCGGTGGATGTCGCAGTATTTTTCATATGCTGGCTGATCAAACTGATAGGAACGCCTTCGAGGGCATAGAGCGAAGTGCGCATATTTTCTGGGCTATATTTTTAGCCAAAACGAAGTTTTGGATAAAAATATAGCCCGTTCGTTTCTTTTTTCTCACGAACGGGCTATTAATGAATTTCCAAAAGTCTCACTATATAACCTCTCTTTCTATGGAATCCTGTTTGAAGTTTACTTTCCCATTGGACCGTACCCCTTCTTTTTTATTCGCAGATTCCCTTGACTTAGATCTTCTTTCTTATGCTTTAGTTTGCGATTAAAAGATTAAGCTCTTTTCACTCTTTATTCTAATCAGTTCCTCTGCTTTTGTTGACTGTATTGTATAAAATTCAATACAATCTGTCAATACAACGGCGTGTACTTTATTAATACATGATGTTGACTTGATTTCTGCTTTATTTTCAGCCGAAACTGCCTTCGCCCGGGTCCTTCCAAAGCATCCTTCGTTTAGCATTATTACTTCTGAATATTACCTTTCATATTTGAAATATGTATAATAGTAATACATAATACGCATGATTGAAAACAGTACGGGGCACCGGGGAACTATCAGTTGTTAAACATTGCTTTTTGTTTTGATGAGGTGGAAAGGAAACAGATCGAAGATGTCTTTGATTTTCTTTCCGACACTCAAGTGATCGGACATGAAGCAGCGCTGGTGCAGTATTATGAACTCGTGCGGCATTTACGGGACAGTCTTTTAGGCGTCCGTCTTATCATCAGCGAACACCGGTATCTTAGGCTGATCGACAGTGCATGTATCCGCTACATCGAAGTGCGCAAAAGGATCATTACCATTCATACAGACAGGGATATTTACGAAACGTATGCATCCCTTTCCGAGACGGAAATGCGACTCGGGACGATCGGTTTTTTGCGGGTGCACCGATATTACCTGGTCTCTTGCAGGCACATCATACTGATGGGAAAACAGGATCTTGTGCTTGATACCGGGCATAAGATTCCGGTCGGAAGAGCGTACCGGCAGAACATACAGAATTTCCTGGACAGCGGGAGCAATATCCGGATATGAAAAAGAGACGCTTGGGGAAAGCGTCTCTTTTCATTGGCTTGTTAAATGTATAATAAAAAAGGGAGGTGAGAATTACATTGGTTTTGGTAACCTATGTGCGTATAATAAAGTACATTCATGAACAAATAATGTTCTATTTGTGAATAAATTGTGAAAAGAAACATATTTTGAAATTATATATGTGCATAAGACGGAAGTATCTGTTATAAATAGAGTCAAACCGTGAAAGAGAAGGGCCGAAGGCACGGCGTCTCTGCACACAATTTATAAGATAGGAGAATCAAAACATGGCACAGAATCCGATAGTAACCATTGAAATGGAAGACGGCAGCGTGATCAAAGCGGAACTTTATCCGGAGACCGCTCCGCAGTCCGCATATAATTTTATCAGTCTGGCAAAGCAGGGCTATTATGACGGCCTGATCTTTCACCGTGTGATCAAAGGTTTTATGATCCAGGGCGGAGATCCGACCGGCACCGGCATGGGCGGCCCGGGATACTGCATCAAAGGCGAGTTTGCATCCAACGGTTTTGCAAATGATCTCGCGCATACGGCAGGCGTCCTCTCGATGGCGCGCGCGATGGCTCCGGACTCCGCAGGCTCCCAGTTCTTTATCATGCATAAGGATGCTCCGTATCTGGATGGCCAGTATGCGGCGTTCGGAAAAGTAACGGAGGGCATGGACGTTGTGGACGGCATAGCATGCTGCGCAACGGACTTCAGCGACAGACCGCTTCAGACACAGAAGATGGCGAAGGTCACGGTCGAGACGTTTGGCGAAGAGTATCCGGAACCGGAGAAACTGCCGGGCCGTTAAGCGGACCCGCGTAAATAAAAAGAACCTGAAAATGTTCTTGCAAAAGAAGAATTACGATGCTACAATGGTGGCTCGTGATAATATTCCTTGCTTCCTGCTTAAGACAGGGGGCCAGAGACCAAAAGGAGGTGCGAGATAATGAGCAAATATGAGACATTAGTTGTTGCCAGTGCCAAACTCGAAGACGAAGAGCGTGCGGCAGTCATCGAAAAGATCACAGGACTCATTGCAAGATTCGGCGGAAACGTTTCCGAAACCGATGAATGGGGCAAGAAAAAACTTGCTTATCCGATCCAGAAAATGACAGAAGCATTCTACTATGTTATCAACTTCGAGTCGGAAGATTCCAGCTGCGCAAACGAGATGGAGCAGCAGCTTCGAATCATGGATGGAGTACTCAGATATTTGATCGTTCGTAAGGACGAAGAGTAATCATCAAATGGCACGGAACACTCGTACAAGAAGGAGTTACTATGAATAAAGTAATACTTATGGGACGACTGACCAGGGATCCCGAGATCAGAGTTTCACAGGGCGAGAACCAGATATCTGTTGCCAGATTCACGATCGCGGTTGACCGCAGATTCAGAAGAGACGGAGACCAGACAGCGGATTTCATTTCCTGCGTTGCCTTCGGAAGAACGGCAGATTTCTTTGATAAATATATCAAGCAGGGAACAAAAGTCTGCGTGGAAGGAAGAATCCAGACAGGTAGCTACACACGCCAGGACGGACAGAAAGTATATACAACAGACGTTGTAGTGGAAAATGCGGAATTCGCGGAAAGCAAAGCTGCTTCACAGGGAAGCGCTCAGCCGTATCAGGCGGCTCCGGCGCCTCAGCAGTACCAGGCAGCTCCGCAGCAGCAGACATACCAGCAGCCGAGACAGGCAGCGCCGCAGCCGATGTATCAGCCGCAGCCACCTGCAATGGAGGCAGCCGGGGAAGGCTTTATGAATATCGCTGATGGATTAGAAGACGAGGGTTTGCCATTCAATTGATTTAAAAGTCTCGGACGGCGGCATCACAGCCGCGTGCTTGCACGCAGGGATGTGATGACATCGGACGAGCTGCAGGACATGAGCATGTAGCCGGCAGGCGGAATGCGAATGCCTGCAGGATTGCGGAAGCGAAGCGAAGCAATCCGTAGACTTTTAAAACGTAGTGAATATTTTAGGAGGAAATCAAAATGGCATATAACAGAGAAGACAGAGGCGACGCTCCGCGGAGAAGAACCAATGTTCGCAGAAGAAAAAAAGTTTGTGTATTCTGCGGTGAAAATGCACAGCCGATCGACTATAAAGATGCAGCAACCTTAAGAAAATATGTTTCTGAAAGAGGAAAAATCCTCCCGAGAAGAATCACAGGTACCTGCGCAAAGCATCAGAGAGCCATCACTGTTGCAGTTAAGAGAGCAAGACACGTTGCGATCATGCCTTACAGCGTTGACTGATCAAACAAACAAATGACAAAAATGACAGCTCCCGATTTCAGGGAGCTGTTTGTATATTGTATATATGTAGAAAATGTGATGAATGTTGTATTTTCAGCGGATTCATGATAAAATTCATCGACTATTAGTGGAGACACTGATTTTTTCTTGTCCCCTTAAAATAGTAAAGCTAAGAAAAATACATATGTAATGGAGGAATTAAAAATGGATGTATTTGAAGCTATCAGAGATATGATCGCAGAAAGAAACGATAAGGATCCGGCAGAAATCACTCTGGAGACCAAATTCAAAGATCTCGGAATCGATTCCCTGGATACAGTAGAAATGCTGATGGATCTTGGTGATCAGCTCGGTGCTGAAATCGAACTGGAAGAGCCGGTAGAGACAGTTGGCGAACTGGTTGATTTTATTAAAGGAAAATTAGGCGAATAATATGATTAAAACAGTTATATGTGACATGCTGGGGATCGAGTATCCCTTATTTCAGGGCGGCATGGCATGGGTGGCAGACGGTAAGCTTGCCGCAGCTGTATCTGAAGGCGGCGGACTCGGAATCATCGGAGCCGGCAACATGGACGGCGAGATGGTCCGCAAACAGATTCAGATCGCAAGAGAGCTGACAGACAAACCGTTTGGCTTAAATATCATGCTCATGAGTCCGTTCGCGCAGGATGTGGCAAAGGTTGCTCTGGAAGAGAAGGTCAAGGTCGTAACGACCGGCGCAGGCAACCCGTCCAAATATATGGAAGACTGGAAAGCCGCAGGGATCAAAGTCATCCCGGTGGTTGCTTCTGTTGCTATGGCGAAACTGATGACGCGAGTCGGTGCAGATGCTGTGATCGCAGAAGGCGGAGAGAGCGGCGGACATGTCGGCGAACTGACCACAATGGTCCTCGTTCCGCAGATCTGTGACGCAACCGATCTTCCTGTCATTGCGGCCGGCGGTATTGCAGACGGCAGAGGCGTGGCAGCCGCATTCATTCTCGGTGCGGTCGGCGTTCAGCTCGGAACCCGCTTCTTAAGCGCAACGGAATGCTCGATTCATCCGAATTATAAAGAAAAGATCCTGAAGGCCACGGACCTTTGTACGATGGTCACGGGAAAGAAGACCGGACATCCGGTCCGCGCACTGCGCACGAATTTCCCGAAAGAATACTCCAAGCTGGAATACTCCGGTGCTTCGGATGACGAACTGAACGCATTCGGAACCGGCGCTTTGAGAAAAGCTGTTGTGGACGGCAATCTGCAGGAGGGAAGCTTCCTTTCCGGTCAGATCGCAGCAATGGTGAAAAAAGAACAGCCGGCAGCGGAGATCATCCGTGAGGTGATGGAAGGTGCTGAGCCGGTCCTCAAAGGAGCATTAAAATGGGTAGAGTAGCATTTGTTTTCCCGGGACAGGGCGCACAGGTCCCGGGAATGGGAATGGATTTTGCTGCGAACAGCGCAGCTGCAAAGGAGATCTTTGACAAGGCGGACGCGATCCGCCCGGGAACTTCCAAACAGTGTTTTGAAGGTTCCGTCGATGAGCTGAAGATCACCGCAAATACACAGAGCTGTCTGTACGTCACAGAGCTTGCGACGGCAGCCGCACTTACGGAAAAGGGCATCAAAGCGGATGTCTGCGCAGGTTTTTCCCTGGGCGAGCTTTCCGCTCTTTGCTATGCAGGCGCGATCGATTTTGAAACCGGCTTAAAGCTGGTCATGCGCCGCGGAGAACTGATGCAGCAGGATGCGGAAAAGGCGGAAACCTTTATGGCAGCCGTGATCCGTCTTCCGGAAGCAAAGGTCATGGAGATCGTCGACAGTTTTGAAAATGTTTACGCCGTCAACTTTAACGGCGCAGGCCAGATCTCCGTTGCAGGAGCTGCTGAACATCAGGCGGCTTTTGCCGAAGCTGTCAAGGCGGCCGGCGGACGCGCGATGCCGATCAAGGTATCCGGCGCATTCCACTGCCCGTACATGAACGACGCAGCAAAAGCATTTGAGAGTGTAATCGACGAGCAGGAGTTCAAGACTCCGGAGATCCCGGTGTATTCCGATACGACCGGAAAGATCTACGAGGGAGAGGTCGCTGCGACACTGAAGCAGCAGATCATCAACCCGGTACGCTGGGAGCAGATCATTCTCGATATGATCGCATCCGGTGTCGATACCTTTATCGAAGTGGGTCCGGGCAAGACTCTGACAGGACTGATCACCCGTATGAACGACGAGGTGAAAACCGTCCGTATGTCGGATTACAGCTTTTTTGAAGAATTTATAGGAGCAAACTAAATGTTAAAAGATAAAGTTGCAATCGTTACCGGCGGCAGCAGAGGAATCGGCAAGGCCGTCGCTTTAAAGCTGGCTTCTGAAGGCTGCAATGTCGCCGTGATCTATGCGGGAAATGCCGCAAAGGCGGAGGAAGTCTGTGAAGAGTGCAAGGCTTCCTACGGTGTCGAGGCACGCAGCTATCAGTGCGATGTTGCAGATTTCGATGCGGTAAAGACAACCGTTGCAAAGGTAAAAGAGGAGTTCGGCACGATCGACTTACTGGTAAACAATGCAGGAATCAATCGTGACGGTCTGCTGGCAATGATGAAGGAAGAAGCGTTTGATGCCGTGATCGCAGCAAACCTGAAAGGCACCTTCAACATGATCCGTCAGTGTGCTTCCGTATTTATGAAGAAGCGTTACGGCCGGATCGTAAACATGTCTTCGGTTGCAGGCGTGATCGGAAATCCGGGACAGGTCAACTATTCCGCTTCCAAGGCCGGCATCATCGGACTTACAAAGTCAGTCGCCAAGGAACTGGCGTCCAGAAACATTACCTGTAATGCAGTCGCTCCGGGATTCGTTGCAACGGATATGGTGAAGGAACTGACGGATGACACATCGTCAATTGAAAGCCAGATCCCGCTCGGACGTCTCGGAACGCCGGAGGATATCGCAAATGCCGTAGCCTTCCTTCTGGATGCGGATTATATCACCGGCGTAGTCCTGAAAGTCGACGGCGGAATTGCCATGTGAATGTGAGGGTTCAAAGCGGAGCAATCCGTCACATTCACAGAAAGAGAATTAAAAAAACTTTTAGAAATATACAGAAATAATAACAAAGGCGGATTTTAGAAATGGATGAAGCAAAAATCAGATTATATGCACGAATCATGAGAGAGGAAGAACTCACTGCGCTGGAGATCGATGAAGACGAGATCTCCATCAGACTGGAGAGAGAGCCTGCGCAGAACCTGGTTACGGTTTCACAGCCTGTTGCGTCGGCAGCAGCTCCGGCGCCGGTCAAAGAAACGGTGGCAGCAGATGAGGGAAGCTACATCACTTCTCCGATGGTAGGTGTTGTTTATGTTGCTCCGGCAGAGAATGCGGAGCCGTTCGTAAAAGTCGGCGATAAAGTCAAAGCCGGTGACACCCTCTGCATCGTAGAAGCGATGAAACTGATGAACGAGATTCCTGCAGAATTTGACGGAACCGTTGCTGAGATCTGCATTCAGAATGATCAGGTCGTTGAATACGGCACAAAACTTTTCAGAATCGAGAGATAACTATGAATCAGGAAGAATTAAAAAAGATCCTGCCGCACCGTGACAAGATGCTGCTTCTGGATGAAGCGGAAAGCGTTGACGGGGTCGCACATGGAAAATACCTGGTCAAAGGTGATGAGTTTTTCCTTCAGGGACATTTTCCGGGGAATCCGATCGTTCCGGGTGTGATCCAGTGCGAGATCCTTGCCCAGACGGCCTGTGTTCTGCTCCAGGATGCGATGCAGGACGGAAAGATCGGCATGTACACCGGTCTGAAAAACATCAAGTTTAAATCCCCGGTCAAACCGGGCGACCTTTTTGAAACCAAGGTTCAGATCACGAAACATATGGGCGCCTTTTATTTCGCAGAAGGCGAAGGCTATGTCGGTGACCGGCTTTGCGTAAAAGGAGAATTTTCGTTTGCCGTCGTCGATGCGTAAAAAGACACGGCAGACATGCAGGTGAAAGCCTACGAGAATCAAGACAGATAGAGAGTATAGCAACATGTTTTCTAAGATACTAATTGCAAACAGAGGCGAGATTGCCGTCCGCATTATCAGAGCGTGCAAGGAAATGGGTATTTCCACTGTAGCGGTTTATTCCGAGGCAGATAAGGATGCACTCCATGTTGCGCTTGCAGATGAAAGCTACTGCATCGGTCCGTATCCGGCGGACAAGAGCTATCTGGATGAAAACAAGCTGATCAGCACGGCCCTTGTTGCCGGTGCCCAGGCGATTCATCCGGGTTACGGCTTCCTTTCGGAGAACGCACACTTTGCAAAAGCCTGCAAGAAAAACGGCATCGTATTTATTGGTCCGGATGCTTCCATTATGGAAGATATCGGCGATAAAACAAAGATCAAACAGATCATCTCAGAGACCAGCCTGAGTCCGATTCCGGGAACCGATGTTCTCGATACCCCGGAAGAAGCAGCGGCTGCCGCAGAGCGGATCGGTTATCCGGTGATGCTGAAGGCAAGAAGCGGCGGCGGCGGAAAAGGCATCCGTCTCGTGAATCAGGAAAGCGAACTTGCGGATATGTTCCATCTCGCAGTCTCCGAAGCAAAAGCTTCGTTCGGGGACGGCGCTGTTTACATGGAAAAATATGTATACCCGGCCCGCCATATCGAAGTGCAGATCTTAGCGGATGAATTCGGCAACGTTGTCTGCCTCGGAGAGCGTGACTGCTCGATCCAGAGAAACCATCAGAAGCTGATCGAAGAGACTCCGTCTCCGGGCGTCAGCAAAGAGGCAAGAGCCAAACTGATGGAGGGCGTCAGGGAAGCGGCAAAGAAGCTGGACTATGTCGGCGTCGGCACGATGGAATTTCTGATGGACAAAAGCGGAAACTTCTGGTTCATGGAAATGAATGTCCGTCTGCAGGTCGAACACTGCGTAACGGAAATGCTGACGATGATCGATCTGGTCAAGTGGCAGATCCGTGTTGCGGCCGGTGTTGAGCTGTATATCGGACAGGATGATATCCGTACGACAGGCTGCGCGATCGAATGCCGTATCAATGCGCTGACACCGGGCACGATCAAGATGCTGCATGTCCCGGGAGGCCCGCATGTCAGATTTGATTCTTATCTGTTTATCGGAGATCAGGTCCCGCCGTATTATGATTCCCTGGTGGGCAAACTGATCGTTTATGCAGGAGTAAGAGACGAAGCCGTACGAAAGCTGAAGGCCGCGCTCTGCGAGCTTGTGATCGTCGGCATCGATTGTAATATAAAAGAACAGTTGGAGATCGTCTCCGACGAAGTGTTTATGAATGGCAGTTATGATCTGACATTTATGGAGGATAGATAAAAATGGCGTTTTTTAATTTCCGGTTCCAGCCCAAGAACGAGCTGGAACAGGGCGGACGCACCTCTGCTCCGATCCAGAGTGATGAGAGCGAGCCGGAGAAGAAATGTCCGAACTGCCACAGGGAGACCCCGCTTAGTGAACTGATGAGCAATCTGAATGTCTGCTCCTGTGGCTATCATTTCCGAATGAATTCCAGACAGCGTATCAGTGCAATCGTTGACAAAGGCTCTTTTAAAGAGCTCTTTAACGATGTGGATTTTTCCGATCCGATCGGATTTCCGGGATACGAGGAAAAAATCGAAACGGCAAAAAGCCTGAGTAAGGAAAAAGAAGGCGTTGTCTGTGGTACGGCAACGATCGGCGGAGAAGCCTGCTGCATCTTTGCGATGGAGCCTTACTTCATGATGGGCAGCATGGGAACCGCAGTCGGCGAGAAAGTAACGAGCCTGTTCGAATATGCGACGGAGCACCGGATGAGCGTTGTCGGCTTTACGGTATCCGGCGGTGCGAGAATGCAGGAAGGTCTGTTTTCCCTTCTGCAGATGGCTAAGACAAGCGGTGCTGTCAAACGGCACAGCGATGCAGGTCTTTTTTATCTGACGATCCTTACGGATCCGACGACCGGCGGCGTTACGGCAAGCTTCGCGATGGAAGGTGACATCATTCTTGCCGAGCCTTCGGCAACGGTTGGATTCGCAGGCGCAAGAGTCATCGAGCAGACGACAAAGAAAGCGCTGCCGAAAGGATTCCAGACCTCGGAGTTTTTATTACGGCACGGATTTGTGGATGCGATCGTATCCAGACCGAAGCAGAAGACGGTCATCCGGCATTTTCTGAAAATTCATGACCGGAGGGAGAAAGAATGAAGACCGAAGCATACGAAAAAGTAAAAACAGCCAGGTCGAATTCAAGACCGACCTCAATTGATTATATCCATCACATCTTTGATGTGTTTTTTGAACTTCACGGAGACCGCAAATTTGCGGATGACGGAGCAGTTGTCGGCGGGATCGGCATCCTGAACGATATGCCGGTTACGGTGATCTCGATCGAAAAAGGACGCTCTGTCAAGGAACGTATGGCACGCTCCTTCGGCGCTCCGCAGCCGGAAGGCTACCGGAAAGCGCTGCGTCTGATGAAACAGGCGGAGAAGTTCAACCGTCCGGTGATCTGTCTGATCGATACTTCCGGCGCGTTCTGCGGAATCGGCGCGGAAGAGCGCGGACAGGGTCAGGCAATTGCAGAAAACCTGATGGAGATGATGACACTGAAAACACCGGTGATCTCTGTTTTCGTCGGTGAAGGCGGAAGCGGCGGCGCACTCGCACTTGCAGTGGCTGACCGTGTGTGGATGCTGGAAAACGCAGTATATTCGGTCATCTCACCGGAAGGCTGCGCAAGTATCCTCTGGAAGGATTCTTCGAGAGCTTCCGAAGCAGCGGAAGTCCTGAAACTGACTGCCGAAGATTCATTCGAAAACGGCCTGATCGAGAAGGTGATCTCCGAGGGAGATATCGGAGAAGATTCTTTCTATGACAGACTGAAATGGGAACTGATCTGGGAGATGAATGCTTTGCGGGAGAAGCCGATTGATGTGCTTCTTGAAGAGCGTTACCAGAAGTTCCGTAAGGTTGGTGCACCTATAAAGGAGGAAGTATGAGAAGAGTAGCAATTACGGGATTGGGAATCGTCAGCCCTCTGGGAAATGACGTACAGACTTTTTGGGACAATATCAAAGCCGGCAAGAACGGCATCGGCCCGATCACAAAATTTGATGCAACGGATTACCGTGTAAAGGTAGCCGCTGAGGTCCATGATTTTGATCCGAAGCAGTATATGGAAAAACTGGATGTTCTGCACAGCGATGTATATACACATTTCGCAATCGGAGCAGCAACACAGGCAGTTGAGGAATCCGGCATCATCGGCACGGTTGAGAAAGACCGCATCGGCGTTATGATCGGTTCCGGAATCGGCGGTATCGAAACCTTTATGAAAGAGCATACCAAGCTGATCGAAAAAGGACCGAAGAGAGTTTCCCCGTTCTTTATCCCGATGATGATCCCGAACATGGCTTCTTCCATGATCGCGATCCGTTACGGATGCATGGGCCCGGGCATGCCGCAGGTAACTGCATGCGCTTCCGGAAGCAACGCGATCGGTGAAGCGATGCGTCTGATCCGCCACGGCTATGTCGATGCGATGATCGCAGGCGGCAGCGAAGCTACGGTCAACCCGCTCGCAGCAGCAGGCTTCCAGACCATGATGGCCCTTTCCTTCTCCGAAGATCCGAATGAAGCATCTCTTCCGTTTGACGCAAGAAGAGGCGGCTTCGTTATGGGCGAAGGCGCTGGTTGCGTGATCCTTGAAGAATATGAACATGCAAAAGCACGCGGCGCACATATCTACGCAGAGCTTTGCGGATATGGATCCACGAATGACGCTTACCATATGACATCTCCGGAACCGGAAGCAGAGGGCGCTTACAAAGCAATCCTGCAGGCATGGGACGAGATGGGCGTCGATACCGATAATGTTTATTACAACGCACACGGAACCGGTACAGCGATGAACGACAAGATCGAAACCCTTGCGATCAAGAGAGCGCTTGGCGAAGAGCGCGCACGCAAGATCACGATCAGCTCCACGAAGTCCATGACCGGACACATGCTTGGAGCAGCAGGTGCTGTAGAAGCGATCGTTTGCGTAAAAGCATTAACCGATGGCATCGCGCCTCCGACGATCAACTACAAAGAGCCGGATCCGGAATGCGATCTGTTCTATACACCAAATCAGGCAAAAGAAGGCGCCTATGAAGTTGCTCTTTCTTCTTCCCTGGGCTTCGGCGGACACAATGCCTGCCTGGCATTTAAGAAAAGCGAATAAACAGAGAGAAGCAAATGAAAGAGCGGAAATCGGAAGGAAAACAAAAATGTCCGATTTCGGAAATGGCGGTGAAAAAGTGAATAAAAACATTGTAATTACAGGCCTTGGCGCCGTAACACCTCTTGGTGTAGGTGTGGAGACCTTTTGGAATAATTTAACGTCCGGCAAATGTGCGATCGGTGAGATCAAAAGTATTGATGTCAGCGAACTGCCGGTGAAAAATGCCGGACAGGTCTGGGATTTTAATCCGAAAGATTATCTCCCGACCAAGCTTTGCCTCGATATGGAGCCGTATATGCAGTACGCATATATCGCGGCGGAAGAGGCGATCAGGCAGAGCGGACTGGAAACGCACAGCAACCGTGTCGGTATCGTGATGGGCAGCGCGCTCAGCGGCATCGGCATCATCGACAAAACCGGCGTTGACCTGGCGGTCAAGGGAAGAGCGGCAAGCCCGAAGTTCTTAGTCAAGGCGATGGGAAATATTGCAGCAGCCCAGCTTTCCATTAACTATGGAATCCAGGGACCGGACATGACAGTAAGCACGGCCTGCTCCTCCGGCGGCGATGCGGTAACGCTTGCGGCGATGATGATCGAGTCCGGTATGGCGGATGCGATGGTCGTTATGGCAGGCGAAGCTGCAATTACGGCAACACTGATCCAGAGCCTGACAAAAACAGGTGCACTTTCCAAGACCGGGGAGAGCCTTCCGTTTGATAAGAACCGGAACGGATTTGTTCTCGGCGAAGGCGGTGGATGTGTGATCCTGGAAACTGAAGAACATGCGGCGGCAAGAGGCGCGAAAGTGATCGCGAAACTTCTCGGTACCGCAAATAATACAGATGCTTACAATACCGTTTCTCCGAATCCGGAAGGAACCGGGGCAGCGGCCTGCATGCGGCTTGCGCTGGAACATGTGGGAATCGATCCGGCTGAGATCGGATACATCAATGCGCACGGCACTGCAACGCATGCCGGCGATATTGCCGAGACCAAGGCAATCGACGAGGTGTTCGGCAAAGGCAATGTTTTCGTAAGTTCCACAAAGGGAGCGACCGGACATATGATGGGAGCAGGCGGCATCGTCGAACTGATCTCCTGCATCAAAGCCATTGAGACGGGTGTGCTTCCGGTCAATGTCGGACTTACGGAGCAGGATGAGGAATGTGATCTGAAGCTCGTTTCCGAAGTGAATAAACAGCAGGAGATTCACGCTGCGATGTCGAATGCCTTCGGTTTCGGCGGACAGAACTCATCGATTATTGTTGGAAGATAATTTCTATGAAGAAGGACATGCGGCTGCAACTTGTATTGCAGCCGTATCTGCCTCTGAATCAAAATGGAGATTGCATATGAACTATACATACGATGTGGACAACTACAGAAAGATTTTTGAATCCAGTTTTTCCTGGATCAATCAGTTTATGCGTAATGTGCGCCGGTATCCGGACAACAACGCAATGATCGATCCGAACAAGGAGAGAACCTGGACGTATCTGGAGCTGAACAAAGACGTCAATAAACTTGCGAACCTGCTTCTGGAAAAAGGGGTAAAGCCGCAGGATGTCGTCTTTTTCCAGGTGTATAATTCACCTGCTTTTGTGATCAGCTATATCGCACCGCAGAAGATCGGTGCGATCAACAGCCCGGTCAACTTCAACTTCTCTGCGCAGGAGACGGCAAACCTGATCGACCGCGATCAGCCGAAAGTTTATATTTATGACACAGATGTCAGTGAGATGGCGGAGCGCGCACTTGAGATCTGCAAGTGCAAGCCGGAGATCGTGATCGCAGTGGATTACCGTGAGACCTTTGGCCCGCTTCCGGAAGGCCACCTCTGCTTTAATGACATTATGGATCATGGAAATGAGGAAGAGCCGCAGGTCGATTTCGAACAGGATATTTACCGCGAAGTCACCCGTCTTTCCACGTCCGGAACAACAGGAACGCCGAAGGGCATTCCGCTGAACAGTATCAATGAAGTGCTGAGCGCGCATGACACAATCATGAGCTTTCCGCTTTCACCGAAGGATATCACGATGAACATGACCCCGTGGTTCCACCGCGGCGGCCTCCATTCCGGCGGCCCGAACCCGACGCTTTATGTCGGCGGCTGCGTTGTCATCATGAGAATGTTCAGCCCGAAGCATTGCTTTGACTATACGCAGAAATACGGCGTCACCTTCCTGATCGGAGCGCCGGCAGCGCTTGTAAAACTGGCAGACCGCCAGCAGAAACCTCCGACCGAGCTTCCTTCTTTGAAGGGCATCGTCACAATGGGCGCGCCTCTTGAAAAAGAGGAATGCATCCGCTTCCTGAAAACGCTGACGCCGAATATCTTTAACGGATACGGAACGACAGAGACGTTCTGGAATACGTTCTTAAGACCTTACGATCTTCCGGACATGAGCGGAACCGCTGGCAGAAGCTGCATCGGTGATGAAGTCCGTGTTGTCAATATGTATGCGGACCGGAAAGCAGAGCCGGATGATATTGTCCCAATGGATGGACAGACTCCGGGCGAGATCATCATCTTCTCTCCGGAAAAATCCGCGATGTGCTATGTTGCGAACGAAGAGCAAACGAAAGAAAAATATTATAAGGGCTGGTTCTACACCAAAGATGTCGGCACCTGGGATGAGAAGCAGTACATTACGATCACCGGCCGCAAGGACAATATGATCATCTGCATGGGTGAGAATATTTATCCGGAGCAGCTCGAAGAGATCATCAACCAGAACGAGCGGATCAAGGACTGCATGATCGTCGGCGTGGAAGATCCTTCGAGAGGACAGTCGGTTGCAGCTTATATCCTTCCGGCGGATGAGACACTGACGGTGAAGGATGTCAATGCATTCTGCACGAACCACGACGCGATCGCATATTACAAGTGTCCGCGCTATTACGCGATCGTCGACGAACTGCCGTACAATGCGACCGGAAAGAAACGCCACGTGGTATTGAAAGAGCGGGCAGCCGAAGACGTGAAAAACGGAATCTTAAAGAGACCATAATAAAGATCGAGTCAGGAGAAACGATTCTTCTGACTCTTTTTTTAAAGTTTTTCATTGTAAAAAATGGCATTCTGATATAATATTTTTATATAGTCATTCTGCTAAGATTGTAGAGTGTTGCTTGTCGACATGTTGAGACAGCAATGGAGTGCGGCGGACTCCGCCGTACAGATCCTGGAAATTTGAATTGGAGGAGTTATTTATGAAAATCTTAGGTATTTCAACTGGAACAAAGAACGGCAACAACGATACCATGTGCCGTGTAGCTCTCGAAGCTGCAAGAGAAGCTGGCGCTGAAATCGAATTCATCCATGCATTTGACTGGAACTTCGATTACTGCACAGGCTGCGTTGCTTGCTCCCGTGGTCTTGTAATGGGCAAAGGAATGGTATGTTCCCGCCGTGATGATTACGCAGCATTCTATGAGAAAATGATCGAAGCTGATGGCGTTCTCTTCGTAGACCCGATCTTCGAATCCGGCGCAACCGGTCTGTTCCATACTCTTTGCGACCGCATGGGTCCTGGACATGACACCGGCCTTCTGATGGGCGCACACTTCCAGATGCTGGAGAAAACAGGCAAAGGCCTTGATAAAAAATATTTCAACCAGAAAGCAATCTCCTTCGTTGGTATCGGCGGATCCGACTGGGCAGTTCGTGTTGAGACCGACCATGCAATGCTGGCTATGAGCCCGGGCTGGAAAGTTGTTAACAATGAGTTCTTCTCCTGGAGTAAAGATATCATCATGCAGGACGAGAAGATCGAGCGCATGAAACAGATCGGACGTAACCTCGTTGAGGCAGCAGCTGAGATCATCAAAGATAACGAAGGCATGGAATTCCCGATCGCTGAGAATACGAAGTCTTACTGGAAGGGCGTTGACGGCGCTTGCCCGCACTGCCACAGCAACAACTTCTACATCTTCCCGGGAACCACTCACGTTGTCTGCGAACTTTGCGGACTTGAGGGAACCCTTGAGATCGTTGACGGCGCATTCAAATTCAAAAATGATCCGTCAATCGTTCCGAACGGACAGCTTGAGCATGCTCATGACCTTGTATCCGGAAAGAAAGCTCACGGCGATGACATCTTCGAAAATGAGAGCCGTCTGATGAACCTCAGCAAGGACGAAGAGTTCAAGAGAAGAAAAGCATATTACACAGAAGTAATTGCACCGACTCCGTCACCGAGCAAAGAAGCAAAATAATACTTACAGATTGAAGTAAGAAAAACGCTGCAGAGCCGGTCATTTTGGCCGGCTCTGCTTGCATCTACAGCAGGAATCAATTATAATCTCACAGTGACTTTTGAGTCATGCAAATATATTTGGAAGCGTATCGAAGTGGTCATAACGAGCCGCACTCGAAATGCGGTTGTCGGGCAACCGGCACGTGGGTTCGAATCCCACCGCTTCCGTAGCAAGCGAGCACCCATAGAGGTGCTCGTTTTGCTACGGGAGCGGTGGGAGAAGGACCGAGTGCCGGAGGCACGTTGAGCGGAGCACTTGCTGAGAACAAGCGAAGCGCAGTTCGAAGCTTAGTGCGTGCCATGCCGGGCCCTTAACGAGCCGAAGGCGAGTTTAGTAGCCCGGTAGGGTTCGAAAGAAGAATAGAAGGTGGGATTCGAACGACGGAGACGCGAGTGCGGTCTGAAAAGCGTGCTATTTTCCCTATAGAGCATTTCGTGAAAACTCAGCCCAACTTTTTCCTTTGAAAATGGCTAAAATGCTGTTGATTTTCCCTACAGAGAATTTTATGAAAAATCGACCCAATGTTTTTGACGTAAACATTGGGCAGAGATTTCACGAAACCAGCTATAGGGAAAGAATACCTGTAAACAGATAGTTTACAAGCGTTTCTATTGGGCAGAGATTTCATGAAACTGGCTATAGGGAAAATGAACTGTTTCATCTTTGTAACGCAGTCGTAAACAAACGAATTTTACTTGTAAACATGTCTCAAAAAGGCAAACCCTCTTTTCGAGACTATTTCAAATCATCTCATATAGAGGGGTTGCCGATTCAAGACTATCAAACCTCCGAAACAGGTGGTTTACAGGTGATATATTAATAACTTTCCATTATATCTACCCATTTACCCATGCTGTCTAAATATTTACATTCATGTTTTTGAGGATTGATAAATTCATTATCTAAATATTCCTCCAGATTATTACCATAGACGATTATATCTGAATCATACATAGATAATACTGCAGGGTCATCTATTCCTTCTTGTGATAGTACATATCTATGACTATAAAATGGTATTGGAGTAGGTTCATCTTTCATTTCTTCTATGAATTTCTTTTTCATTTCTTCAAATGAGTTTGGTCTCTCCCAACCATCTACCCAAAATTCATCTTTTTCCATAGCCCAAAAAATTCCATTGAATGGTTCTGCTAATCTCCATTTAATATCTTTGATATTTTCTTCAGTAGTATTTCTCCAATTAACAAACCATTTAGATACTGGAAGCGCAATTGTATAGAATTCAATTAAAGACTTGGGAAAGTTAATGTTATATCTTCTTTCGATAGTTCTAATTTCATCATCGGTTAACCCTGCTTCAAATTTATAGCCTTTTAATTTCATTTGTTCAATTTTTTCTTTCATCATAAATCCCCTGTTTTGTATGAGGAAGAAACGATGCGGTACCATTCTTCCCAGCCGTCCTTTTCTTCTTTGATCCATCTTCCTTCAGCATTGTTTATTTTATAAGCGCTGTATTCCTTATCCTCGGTACAATAGGGCAGTTGCAATAAATGGATGTATTCGGCAAGCGCTTTACAACGCTGGACTAGAGTTCTCCAACTTGGGTTCGGATAAGCTTCCGGATCATTGCGGATATCTTTGTAGTCCGGATCCGTGGCAACGACATCCTCCTTACAATCTGCCACATCGACATTCCACCAGAGGTCATCATAAGCTTTTTCCATGAAATGTAACTCTTCAAGAATGACTGTACTTGGAAGTGTTTGCTCGTTTAAGAGAGCTTTTAAATCTGAAAGCTCAGCAGTAGTCAGACTGCACTCATTCTGGCTGTTACAGTATAGAAGCCACAACATCGCATGCACGGAACCGTGTTTCGCTGCGTCTAAATAAAGAGAAACAATCTCGGGTTCCATATCACATCTCCCGCGGTTGGCTTCTGCGTAGAGATACATCATCGCAGGCTCCCCGGCTCTGTAACCGGCCTCAAGCAGATCATAGCTTACATCGAAAAAGTAAGGATCTTTTTTCTCCGGATCAGGAGCCTCTGAGAGGAGGTCGATTTCTTCTCTTAAACACTGCAAGAATTCAGCACCGTATTTATATGCTACGATATATTTATCTGCCATGAAATAGCTCCTCCCAGTGATTGAATA
>CAZOHB010000005.1:0-36109 GCA_964579345.1 uncultured Parasporobacterium sp. | reverse complement strand
CATCATTCATTTATCCTTATCATTCTCTATTTTTGCATTGTTCATACCAACAAACTGGAAGTTATTGATACACTACTTCAAATTCCTCGCAAACCACTTTTGTGTTCTCGTTAAATTCTTTATGCACAGAAGCAAGTTCATTCGTCAAGAAGCTTTCATGAACCATCCGCCAGTATCCCAAAGATCGGTCGCCCTCGCCCTCTTTAAAAGCATGCTCTTCTGAAACCTTCTTGAATTCCGTCACATATACTTTAAGCGTTTTAATAATGCACACTGCTTCGTCACTTGAATTTAGAATAACACTATAATCTCCTGCCTTCGGGATCGGCTCATTATTTATCTGATACAGATCATAGGCAGAACAGGTTGCTGTTTTGATTCTCTGAAGGACTAAGTCTGCAAGTTTGTCCGGCGCTTCTCCGAAAGACCACGCTTCATAGGTTCCGGTAAGTCCAGATTTTTTCCATAATTCTTCTGCTGTCATCTCTGATTTGTCTCCTCCGAAAATCCCGATTTGCCTAACTACATCACATTATACAACAAGAGCTCATGGATTTCTCCATGAGCTCTCTATTTGGAAGCTGTAATTATTTTGTGCGATTGTAAACACTGCCGTCTATAGTTCAGGATTCATGAAGTTTCTGATACTTCTCCAGATCGACATTCATTTTTTTTGCCTCAGCAGACTCTTTCAGCCACATAAAGAAATGTACGAGCACAAAGATCACAAGCACACTTCCTGCAATGACAAGCACGACCTCTATACGTTCTGTATCTATGACCGGGCTCGTAAATGCGATAAGCAGGATCACTGCTTCTAAAAGTACTAGCATGATTGCTTTTCGGATCAGCAGCTGCTTCGGTGAAAGTTCGCGTCTTGACCAGGTCACCAACGTAGGCAGCATGCAGAGTGCGGCATACGCAATCGGTACCAGCAGCGTATCATACCCAAAACGGGCATCGCTATCAAAAGCAGAACCGATCAGGGAGACCGCAATTGTGATCAGCGTCGAAATCATAAAAAACAATATCAGTTTATTGACCAGAAAACGTTTGAATTCCATTATTTATTCTCCCTTCAGCGCCGCTTTGAGCGCTTTCACATAACTTCTCGAAATGATTATCTGTTCGCCTGAGTGCAGTACAGCTGTGAAGCGACCATTGAAGGCGGGCTGGATCGACTGGATCTTCATCAGGTTAACGATCATCGGTTTTGATATCCTGAGAAAATGCTTTGGTCTGAGCAATTCTTCAAGCTCATATATGCGGTATGAAGTCTCGTAAACCTGATCCTTCGTATAAAGGAAGGTCTTTCCATCAACTGATTCGATATAACAGATGTCTGCAACTGCAATCTCATACCGCTTCGCATCCGAAACTCCGGAAAGGCTGCCAGACCGCGATTTCACAAATGTCTCTATTTCCCGAACCTCGTCCGTGACCGCATAACAGCGTATCAAGACCAGCTCTTCACTCTTTTTCTCAACCTGTTCGATGTGTACTTTCATATTGTCCTGCTTGCGTTTTTAATTAATTATTATATGTTTCGCAGGTAGATACTGCAAGTTCTGGGCGTTTCGCAAGCCACAAGCTATATGCTCCGCCGATTACGATCGTTGCACTGACGTAGACCCAGCTCCCCCAGCTGGTTTCCATTGAAAGCACAGATAGAACGTCAACGACAGCATGAGCGATGATACAAGGTAGGAGACTGCCGCTCCTATAGTAAACCATGGTGAAGACGAAGCCCCAGGCAACCGCAAAAATGATCATGATCACATTCTCGATCGTTGCCATTCCTGCCAGGAGGTTTACAATATGACCAATGCCAAAGGTCACTGAAGAGATGATAACGGCGATCACCGGACCACGCTTCTTCAGTAATGCGCGGAACAGGAAGCCGCGGAAGATCATTTCCTCAATGAAACCAACAAGCGCCATGGACAGGATCGCGTACCACAATGCTGCACCGGAATACTGAAGATGAAATCCGTCCCACGCATTTCCAGTTGCCAGTATCCACATCGGGATGAAATACAGGCACAGGCCTACGTGTTTCGGACGTGCTGCAACGCCGAGTTCTCTCCACAAAGGAACGATAGAGCTGACAACAGCAATCGCGATGGCAATCGCCAGCAGACCGATCAGCGACCAGATACTTCCGTCACCATATTCACCACGGATTGGAATGCTCACTGCGCAATACAGCACGATCCACAAAACTGCAAAAAGGACTGGTTTTTTCTCATAAAATTTTTTCATGTTTTATTACCTGCTTTCTTTAAGACTGACTGCATTCTATCTGTCCTTTTTTGCCACTTCAAGACTCCGAACGGTAAGATGCATTTTTGCGCGATAAGATGCATTACAGAGGGGTTATTATAGATAAAAACTGCTCAAATGCACACACTTACACAAGATCTGAAATACCGTGTTAAGCCGTCTAAATCAGTCCGGGCACTTTACGATGGAGCAAATTCGGGCGATTGCAGGCCTTGCCCGAGCAGCTGTGCCGCTTCTGTGAGAAGCCCTGTTTCTCCGCAAACATCGATTTGTTAAGCTGATTATATAATGGAATTTCAGGAAGTAAAAAAAACTTATACTGAAAGAGACAGGGGATGGCCCTGTCTCTTTTTTGCTTGTTTCGATCGTCTTGAAATGGCAGCCCCGCTATATGCGATGATTTGAAATCGTCTTGAGGAAGGGGATTGCTTTTCTGAGACATATTTTCGACCAGAAAGCCGAAAATTGTTATTCCAGCAATCAGCTTAACAGAGGTGTTTTCAGATGTCCACAAATCGAAGACAAAGGAGGGATTCGAGCAGTCCACTTCCGTGCGCAGTGCGTGTGACGCTCGGGTGAGAAGGCCTATTTCTCCGCACGAAAATAGGAGCTCTCTCGAGCTCCTATTTTGTGCGGAGAAGGAGGGATTCGAAGTCAGTCCTGATCCGAAAAATGCTTTAAGAAAGGGGGTTTCCGGATGTCACCGCTGAAAATTGGAATCAATTTTGGAATCAAACCGCTGTTTCTGATACTTTTCAATATCGGTATCTTCTTCGTCTGCTCTTCCGCAGCATAAATCCTATTTCTTACGATTGATATTCAGATTCAGGATCAGGGCGACAACGGAAATTACAAGGAATATTATAAACGGGACTAAATATCCGCCTGTCCTGACAACAAGTGCGGACGAGAGAGTCGCCATAAATGAGGCAACCAGAAGATGGCTGACGATGATACTGAAATTCGTCGGATAATATCGTTTTCCGAAGAATGCGTTCGCCCCTGCCGTGCTCATAGTCGGGCTGCATCCCACTGTACATCCGGCAATACAAAGAGTAATCGTACAAATGGTCAGAGATCCGGTCAGGGCCGTCAGAATGCAGAGAACAGAGGTAAGGATGCCCAGGGTACTGAAGAGATACATCGCTTTACCTCGTCCCAGTTTATCGAACAGTATTCCGATCACAACACGGAAGCCTCCGTTACAGACAGCAAATGCTCCGACCAGTGTTGCCGCCATACTGTCCCCGGCTCCTGAAAACAGAGCTAAGTCCTTCGCAAATCCTGCAATACTGTTTCCAACAGATGTTAAAAGAACAAGAAAGATAAAAAATTTCCAGAACAAAGCGCTTTGCAGCATCTGCTTCGGCGTATAGCTGTGATCGTCTTCCGTTTTCGGTCCTTCTTTATCAGACTGAGCTGTCATCTTTCTTGGAGAGTCAGGTCTTTTCACGATCAGACCAGCAAGAACGAGAACGACTCCAATCGCAATTCCTAAAACAATATAGGTTGTCCGCCATCCGATACTTGAAAAGAGGGAATTGGAAACCGTGCCCAAGAGCAATGTACTGAATCCAAATCCGAGCATAAGGCAGCCGGAACTGAACCCCTGCCTTCCCGGGAACCATGCGTTAACCGTTGACACCAAAACATTGTAGGCGATGCCGATCCCAAACCCTGCCATGACTCCATAGGTTAGGTAAAAAATCACAAGCTGGCTGCTGCTTAAAAACGAAGAAAGTACAAATCCGACTCCGCAGAGGATGCCTCCGATAACCACCGAAAGCTTGACGCCAATCTTTTTTGAAAGCAGGCTGCCTACAATTCCGCCGATACAGAACATCCCCATTGTTATCGTAAAATTCCAGGATAGTGCAGTTGGCTGCCATCCAAGCTCTGTATTCAGAGGACCCTTTAAAATCGACCAGGCGTAAATAATGCCTGCAAAGAGCATACCAATTGTGCCTGCGATCAAATAAACCCATCTTCTTTTGTCAGGATTAGTATTTGCCATATTCAAATGCTGTCTCCATCATCGCTTCCACATTTTCAACCGGAACATCATCAATGGTATCGGAAAGATCAAAAATATAACCGCCATCTACTGCACAAATATCAAAGAGTTCTTTTACCGCATCCCGAACCTGATCCGGCTTTCCAAGACGAAGGACCTGGGAGCTAAGGCCTCCGGAAATACAGTGATCCTTACCAACGATCCGTTTTGCTTCTTTTATATCCACGTCTTCAAAGTGATACAGGCATTTACCCGGAGTAATCTCTTTGATCCTCTCAAGGCGGCTGTCATATTTTCCTTCTGTGTAGATCAGCGGAGTATATCCCATCTGAATGAAGCCTTCTACCATTCGCTGAAGAGTCGGCCAATAGAATTCATCATACTGCTTCGGGCTCATAAAACCATCCAAACCTTTATGAAGCGGAATAAAGACAAATAAACCGTTTGCATGCTGCATCTGCGCAACGCCTCCATAGAACGATGTTGGATAAAACATTTCCACTGCCCGGTGTACTTCCTCAGGATTCTCAAACAAGTCTGCCATTGTATCAATCGTTCCGCGCAGAGTATCTGATAACACATCAAATGCGGTAGTTGTCGCAGCTCCGGCCCAGATCGGGTATCCCATATCCATCATTTCCTGCTCAAAAGCAGCTACGTCCGCAAGCCATGCTGCGCTAAGTTTTCCGACTTCATGCAGATTCTGCGCAATTTCAACGATCTGAGGATTCGCGAACTGCACCATGCCCGCAGGGATCGAATATGCGCTCATCAGCGGAATGCTGAAACTTTTAAGTCCGTCCAAAGCCCCATAGACCCGGGGAAGCCATTTGTTCATATACCATCCGGAAAGATCAGAAAGAAGCTCCGGATATTCGCCTTCTGCCAGATATGGTTTTTCAATATACTGAAAGATATTTCTGGGATCCACCTTGCCACCCGGCTGTCCCGGCCATTGGAACTGTTTCGCATCCATTTTCTCCATGATCGGACCCTGGCCCAAAAACACTCCGGAATACCCCATCGCCATATCCGGCTGAAAATGATTCAGGAATCTACGGTATGCGTCCTTTGCCTTTTCCACATCATAAAAACACTCCGCGATCGTATACCCTGCCCAGAGATACGGAAACGTTTGGAAAAACGGAACGACCGGCACTCGATCCGGCTTTTCCATCGCAACCGCTTTTTTTACCCGATTCAAACGCGCATCATACAATTCTTTATTTGTTGCCATACTTGTGTCCTCCTTTAATAACTCTTAACTATTCGCTCTCATTTTTATGGTCGAAACTGAATCCTTCCCAGACAGGGTGCCCGGAATAGGTTTTCGCTTCTTCCGCGCCGGTCAGCACCTGAAGAACACCATACCCCAATGCATCGGTTTCAAAGCTGCCAGGATATTCATAGATCGGAGCGATCCAGGATATATATTCTTTCAGATCCTTAACCAGTTCCGGATCTTTGGCAAGTCCGCCGGTAAGCAAAATCGCATCTACTTCACCTTTTAACGCGCCTGCCATCATCGCAGCCCATTTGCCCATTCCATAAACCATGGTCTTGTACGCGATTGTCGCCAGCTCATCTCCGGCATTGATCATTTCCCGAACCTGACGAAGATCATCCGTTCCGCAAAGCTGCAGAAGTCCTCCTTTAATGGAAACCAGTTCGTTGATCTCTTCCAACGTATAGCCAATCTTCATTGCATTGATCACATCATCGACACAGAAATCCCCCGCACGGTTCGGAGACATCGGTCCCTGGCCTTCTCCGCCGCGGTTTCCATCGATCATCCTTCCTTTTCTATGAGCATTAATGCTGACACCGCCGCCTAGATGCATGACAATATAATTCTGCTCTTCGTATTTGACACCCATCTTCTCGCTGTGCACACGGGCCACCTGCTTCATGTTCAAAGCATGTCCTCTTGCTCCGCGATAGACTCCGCGGATACCTGTCATTCTTGCCTCGTCGATAAATTCATCTGTCGGCATCGGATTTACGAAAAATGCAGGGATATTCAACTCTTTCGAGAGCTGATAAGAAAGTTTGATGCCCAAAGTTGCCCCCGGATTTCCAACGCCGGCCACATCTTTTCTGCAATGGTCGATGACTAGATCGTCGATCTTATAAGTGCCTGCAGCACAAGGATAAAGCCCTACGCCTCTTCCGCCGATCGCGTCAAGTTCCGAGAGTTCTACTCCGGCTTCCTTCACGCCGTTTAAAATATGCTGCATCCGGATCGGCTCCTGATCGTCAAATGTTTTACAGTCTGCAAAATCTTCTTTATGATGGTCAACCGTTTTATCCAGGATCTTCTCGCTTCCTTTAAACACGCCGACTTTTGTGCTGGTAGAACCCGGATTGATCGTTAAAATGCAATAGTCCTTCATCCTTATTCCCCCTTCTTATCTTTCTTGTATTTTGCAAGCAGGCTTAACAGTGCAATATCGTTAAACAGGGTCTCATCCGTATCGCTTCTGGAGCAGTCCAGGATCGGTTTCCTGAATCCCTGATAAAGCGGACCATACGGTTTCGCTCCTGAAAGCCACTGTGCAAGTTTGGATCCGATGTTGCAGGCAGAAGCATCCGGGAAGATCAGGACATTTGCCTGTCCTGCCACTTCGCTTTCTCTCTTTACTTTTTTCTCTCCGACCCATTTGATAATTGCCGCGTCTGCCTGAAACTCTCCGTCGATTTTCAGATCCGGTCGCTGCTGCTTTGCAAGCTCTACTGCTGCGCGTACTTTTTTCACCGGCTCGCTCATGCCGCCGCTGCCGTCTGTGGAATAGGACAGGAACGCGCATTTTGCTTCCTTGCCGGTAACCGCCTCAAAGGTCTCGCAGGATCCGATTGCGATGCCCGCATGCTGCTCTACCGTCGGCTCCAGACAGATCGCTCCGTCTGCCATACCGATGATATTTCCCTGAACTCCCTCAAACGTGTCAAATTCCAGGATAATAAGCCCGGAGGCAGTTGTTACACCTTCGTCCAGGCCAATAATGCTGGAGGCTGCCATAACAAATTCCAGTGTCGTAGTATCGACGCCTGCAAGGATTCCATCAACTTCCCCTGCCGCTTCCATAACAGTTGCAAAGTACAGTGGATTCTTGATACGTTTCTCCACAAACTGCCGTTTCATCAGCTTTTCCGGAATCGCATCATACAGGTCCAGAATCTTTGTTTTGTATTCTTCATCCGTGTTATCTGCAATCGCAATTCCGGTGATATCATAATTCATCTCCTGCGCAGCTTTTTGGACCTCTTCCTTTGCGCCGACAAATACGATATTGGCAATGCCCTCCTGATGTGCGCGGACTGCTGCTTTCATCATGTATTCATTTTTGAATTCCGGTATCGCGATCGTCTGCTTTGCTGTTTTTGCGTTTTCAATTACCTGTTCAATAAAGCTCATACTCCGCCTCCTTTTTCTATTCACACACTTCTTGAGTTTTTCATTTATAGATTCTTGTTTTCAGCTCAGCGCCTCCCGGCTGTAGCGGTAGAGGTTTTCCCTGAGCGTCGGAGGGAACTCCATGAAGAATGCGTCTTCTGTGTAAATCGGGCGGGTTTTGAAATCTTTTGCAAAATGATCCACAAAGCGCTTGCAGAATTCCTGTACTTCCATTTCAGAGGCATGCGCATTGATCTCCGGTGTGATCCCGAGCATGATCTGATCGCCGAAGTCCTCATACATCTTATCCACTTCGTTTGCATTTGCCTGCGGAGCATAGATATCCACACCGCACTCGATCATGATCTCCACATTTCCACGGTTGCATCCACAGCTGTGCATCTGGAACAGCAGACCATTTTCATGCGCACAGTCCACGATCTGTTTCAGATATGGTTTGATCATCTCTCTTGTTGTTTCAGGATTCATAAAAGGTGCTCTCTGGGTTCCCCAGTCATCATGGAAGAAAAGCAGATCGATATCATACACTCTCGTCGCGTTCCGGATGATCTTTTTGTAATACTCTGTCATCTGCTCGAGGAAAGTATGGATATGCGGTTTCTCATCTTCATCGATTATTGCTGTTAAGGCATTTACAAAACCCAGAAGCGAACGGACACGTTCAAACAGTCCGTTAAACTGCCACATCGAATTAAAGTATCCGTCAGAAAGATACCCTTTGTTTTCTTCTCCGCTGCCTTCCCAGTCCCATTTGTCAGGATCCGGAACAGTCAGTTCCTTTTCCCATCCTTCCATGGTATCAAGACGCGGCGGGTTTGCAGGATTTTCGATACTGCCGTTGCAGGAAGCTTCAAACATCCATTCCACACCGAAGAAGTCTGTCGCGAGAGGCTTTTCAAACGGATTGAACGGATTCGCTTCGCAGGAGAACCCATGACATAAATTATCTTCTGCTACTTTTGGCGTAAATAATTTTTGATCGTTAAAAGAAGGGATCCAAAGGGCTTCTTTGTTTTTAACTGCAGATGCAAAATTTTCCTTCATCGAAATCGGCGTATTGTAAACTTTGTTCGGGAGGAATCCATACAGAGTATCAACTCTTTTGACTTCCAGTTCTTTCTCGTCAAATTTTATTTTTTCTAACATACAATCCCATCTCCTTTCCTTTTCTTGAGTTTTCCATTTCTAATTTTATGGGTGAACTCCGATGTTTTTAATGTGCCGTTCGCCAAAAAAAAGAAAACAAATGTGCACATGGCACAACCCGTGTCCATAAAGATAAAACTCCGCTGTGATTGCTTTTCACAGCGGAGTTTAAAAGTCGTTTTTCAGCTTTTCAGAATTCTATTTTCATCAATAATTCATAGGAAATCATCAGATAATGCCGCAACGCCAGATCCGAATAATCCTCACCGATCAATTCATTGATCAGCCGCATACGATAAAGGATCGTATTCCGATGAACATACATGTAAGATGCTGTATCTTTCGTGTTTCCGAACAGCAGGAAATAGTATAAGGTTTTAGCCAACTCTGTTTCATTCTTCTTATCATATTCCATCAGTGCCTTGATCTGCGGACAGCAGAAAGTCTCTACATCCTCGATGGAAGAGAAAACATTCACAAGATGCATAAGATGCAGCTTCTCATACACAAAAAGCCCCGGTGTATTTTTCTTCCCTGTACCTGCTTCGATCGCCCTGAGAGCCTGTTTGTAATACTGATACAGATCAAGAATATTTGAGAAGGCATTGCTCATGCCGCAGTATAGATTATTCCCTGCACAGTAAGAAGAAAGCTTCTCTAAATACTCTCCGTTCATCCGATACTCTTTATATCCAGTGACCACAGCAACGATCTGACTTTCATAGACGATCGTCACAGCAGAAGGCAGGATCGATTCAATCTGCCCGCGCACATTTTCATACCGGATTCCTTCCGGCGTTCTTTCAGCAGGAATCACAAAACAGAAAAGATTTTTTGAAAATGAGGTGTCAAGATATTTGGCCCTTGAGTCGATTTCAACGCTTCCGACATATTTCTGGGATAAAAGATCTTTCAGAAAATATTCATAAGGAAACCCTTTTGCATTCTGAGAGAAGGAATCGTGACTGCAGTATAAATGCAGAGCTCTCTGAAAAAGGGCAACATACTCATACGTCTGCGCATCAAACTTCTCTCCATCTTCCACAAAGACAAAGTGTCCGATATCCCGGTCATAATCGATCATGCAGGTGATCCGGTCCGGTCCAAGCGCCGCATTCTGAACTAAACGCGGTTTGCGTTCCGTTTTCATTTTTTCATGATTATGCATGAAATTGACATTCTGCATATCAAAATCAGCCAGATACAGTTTCCCGTTGATCTCATCCAACTGAGGAGGGGAAGGCTTTGCTCCTTCTTTCATAGCAAGGAGCTGAAATCCGGTATCGAATACATAGACACTGTTATTGGTATAGGAAAAGACCAGATCCGCAAGTCTTTGAATCCCTGCATTGGAATTCACTGCCTGAAACAGGTCTTCTGAAAGTTGGATCAGAGAATAATAATCGTTGATTTTTTTCTTAACAAATGAATACAGTTCTGTTAATACCGGAGGCTGCTCCAAAAAGATATAATTATACTTTTCCCGGACTCCGATCAGTTCCGGATAGTTATACATGTCCCGTTTTTTGAAATCACATATTACAGAAAAACCATGCTCGACGGGGAGTTTATAAATATCCTCCCCTTTCTCGGCGATATAGATCGTTTCTTTCAGATAGGGAGGAAATGCAGTCGCAAGAAGCTCGCAGTTCCGAAACTGGACCTCCGTATGGTTTGCAAACAATTCTGGCTGATAAATCTCCAATGCCTGATAGATCTTATAAATATTAAATTCCATATTCCTACCTTATCCTTACCTTTTGTAATGATATTGTACCATAAATATCTCTTAAGATTGATAAAAAGCCATGCCGGTATCAGGCCGGCATGGCTTTGAGGGAGAGATTATTATTTATGCATTATCCGGTCTGTATTTGTATTTTTCAATCGGAACATCCTCAGTGTATACTTTCATTGCTCCGTTGTCATTATCAATACAGATCCATTTCATCCAGTTTGTATTATCCATTTCGGTATAGTCCTCACGAATATGAGTTCCTCTGGATTCTTTTCTCATAATTCCGGAACGCAGGACCATTTCACCCGTAAGCGCCATCGCCTCTACCTCATGAACGACTTTGAGGTCATGCCAGTTATCTGCTTTCAGCTTTGTAAGCTTCGTAGCTCTGAGCTCTGTCAGTTTTGCGATTGCCTCTTCAAGTCTGCTTTCTTCTCTCAGGCAGTTATACTTGACCGGAGTAATGCAGTCCTGGATATCCTCGATGACATCATGCGGATCGATTCCTTCTTCTCTTTCATAAGCTGCGAAGGTCTCTTCACGAAGTTTTTCAATCTGTTCATCATCCAGTGAAGGAAGATCCAGTCCTTTCATGTTTTCAATAACGTGCGGTGCACAAAGGTGTGCGGAGAAAGCTGCATGTCCAAGGCCGTTACCTTTCTGCATACCCGGATGTCCTACCGCTCCTCCGGAAGCACTTCCGTTCCAGCTTTCAATACCGATTGCGTATAAGCCCGGAATATTAGTCTGGAAATCCAGGCCTACTTTGATGCAGCCGGTGTTTCCGTGAAGGCCGATCTTAACTTCCGGTTTGTCTGTCATATGAACATACTCATGCTCTCTGTCATCAAAGATCTTTGTGTATTTCATCTTATCCGGGAAGATACGGACCATGTTCGTGCCTTCCTGTGGTCCTAACAGATAGCTCTGTCCCATGTTTCTCCACTCTTCATCGGTTTCCATTGCATGACGGAACTCAGCAAGATCAACGTACATCGGGCCATTGCCTGCAAGATATTCATTTGCAAATCCGCGCCAGAACTCTTTTGTCGGAGCCGGTGCCGACCAGGTAACATATTTATCCCAAAGGTTCTCACCTTTTCCGTTGTGGATAAACGGATAAGTTCCGTAGATCGTATTTCCCTTATCCAGCGCATAAACCTCATAAGAGTTTCCGAACTCCGCGCTTCTCATCGTTGCGCCTGCTTCGAACGCCATCTTATTTCCTTCGCCGCATCCGACGAACATTGCAACATTTTTATAATGTGTGCCGCCTGTGGAGATGACAACTGCCTTCGCCTGAATGATACCGAAGGTACCGTCATAAATATCGAAGCCAACTGCACCAGCGATACGGTCTCCGTCTTTTAAAAGGCCGGTAATCTGGAAATGCTCAAGGAATTCCACGCCTACTTTATTTGCTTTTCTGCGGAGGGAAATATTGCAGTTCATTTCAATACCGGTCATTCCCCATGGAGCGGTTCCTGCGGTCGGATAAAGATATACTTTTCCGTTTTCATCTGTTGTGATCTTTACTCCCCAGTCAACCAGTTCCTGCAGGGTCTCTTCCATGCAGCCTGCGATCTGACGAACCATATCCTGATCATCTACATAATCACCGATGTTTCTTGCGTGATATTCTACGTATGCCTCGATTGCCTCTTCCGTTTTCGGGATTGCAATGATTCCGTTTCCGGCACGGGATGCTCCGCCGCCTCCGGATGCGGTTGCTTTATCAACAACGAGCACTTTTGCTCCAGCTTCCGCTACTTTAATTCCGCAGATCAGACCACCAAATCCGCCGCCGACAACAAGCACATCTGTTGTAAAAGTTCTATCTGTACTATTCATCTCATATACCTCTCTTTCTCTTAACGGAACGGATCAGCAACAAAAATCGGATAGATTGGTGTAACTCTGATCGCCTCTACCGGGCAGTTCGCCTCGCAAACGAGACAGCCCTCGCAGTCGCGTAAATATGCGACATATGGTTTTTTCTTTTCTGCATCAAAGCGGATCGCATCTACGAAACACAGGGTAACGCACTTCTTACATCCTACGCATTTTTCTTCATTAATTTCAATTGCCTGTGCCCTTGTATGAAACATATTTCTTTCCTCCTTCTTGAACCTTGAATATCCTTTATATCAGCCTGCTTTTCCAATCAGTTTATCATCTGTCTTCGAAAGAATAATGATCGCGATAATTGCGAATCCTATATCAAAGTAGAACATTAACTGTGTGTTGCCTCCGAAGAAACCGGTCATCATGATACCGATACCAGCCATCAGCTGTGTGATCGCGCCTATTACTTTGTAAGCTGCAGGATAATCCCAACGGCCATACCGGGTTCCGATGAAGCTTGGGATCAGATTGCAGCAGCCGCCCTGCGCAGCGAAGAAAACGATTGAGGAGATCCAGACGGTAACGGCCGACTGCGCATGGAATAATGCTACAATAAATGCCACCAAGCTAACACAGCCATAAAGCAAAGAAGCTTTCTTTGTGCCAATCTTCTGATCAATGAACCCGAACAGCCAGCTGCCGATCAGACCAAAGATTCCTGCCACGATAAGAACTGTGGTTGCAAAACTGTATTCATAGCCACAACTTAAAAGTCTCGGAACGATACCTGCAACATAACTCATACCAATCATGTACAGGAGGCCAAGGCCGATGGACATCGCCCAGGTATTTTTCATGGAAAGCATCTTACCAACCGTGAACGGGCTCTTGTACGCACGCATTTCCTCCACGATTGCCTTCAGCTGTTCCGGATTTGAATCATCACCGTCAGCATACTCGCCTGCTTCTTCCGGAAGATTTTTGATTCCGAAAAGACCGATCAGGGCAAGGATCAGAACAATGACCGCTACACCGGTATAAGTCCATCCGATTCCAAATTTTTCAAATGCTTTCGGGATAAACGGCTGCCAGATAACGTCCATGAGTACGATTCCCATGGTTACCCATCCGAGAACGATTCCCTTTTTCGTCGGCCACCAGTTATTTACGAGAGTGTTGCATCCGGCTGTCTGATATCCGCCTGCGAAGAAACCGAGCAGCATGATAACTGCAATAAATACTGCCAGGTTCTGCGTCCAACCGTAAACGGCAGTAAGGATTGCCGTCACGATCAGTGAGATGCCGATGCTCAGCTTTGCGCCTCTCTTCTGAACAAATAGGCCAAATACATAGGTTCCTACTACCAATACCATACATCCGACGCCCGCCATAGAGCGCAGGAAGTTGACATCCCAGCCATACATTTCAGAAATAGCCGGAAGGATCGTATTCGTACTGCCTCCTATGATACAGGAAGCAGACAGCAACAACAATCCGGAATAGATCATGATTCCGATCTGTTTTGGCCCGTGCCAACTGGATTTCTTAGTTTTTTCCATAATATCCTCTCCTTTCAAATTATTTTCTCTACCTTTCTTTTTGTGAAATTCTATTTTTTAATCAATCAGTTTTGATTTCACAAGCCTTACAAAATCCTCGATTGTTACCAGATTTGCCGCCTCCGTGATCTCGATCGTAACGCCCAGTGCTTCCTCGATCTCCGATATCATGATGATCATCTTGATCGACTGCGTGGACAGATCCATGCGGATATCCGACTGCAGGGATATCTCTGATTCATCAATCTCATAAGCCAGAGATGCGCACTCGATCACTTGTTTTGCGACCTCGTCATCTGCCGAAATCTCTTCCTGCGGAGCTGCTTCCTCTTCTTCCGCCGGAAGTTCCGGAGCCGGTTCTTCTTCCTGGCTGATTCCGGAAGCCTCTTTCTCCGCTTCCTCCTCTGCCAGAACTTCATACAATGATTTCTTTCCTTCTTCTTCCAGTTCCCACAGGCAAAGCTTCATATCTTCATCCTGTACGATCACCGGTTTGACAACCAGCTTGTCCTTGTTCTCATAAAGCTCTTCATACCGTTCTGCTTCAATATTGACTAAAGACGTAGCATAAGGGTCTCCGTTCGGTATCTGAATATGGATGACCATATATCCATGATGCCTTTTTTTAAACTCCAGCTCCGGAAAAACGACCAGCGGGGGCATTACCTGGAGAACTTTCGCGCGGATATTCGTAATATCGATCCACTCAGTATCCAGGTTGCCGCAGCTGTTGCAGGCAATATAGGGAGGGAACTCAATATGTCCGCATGCGGGGCATCGCCTCGCAAGGACTTTTCCTTCTTCCAGTCCATCATAATAAGTCTGAACGATCGGTTCTGTTTCAATGACTCTCATCGCTTTTCCCTCCTTCCTATAAGTATTTCAATACGATGCAGAGCAGGTTCTGGCCTCCGCCGAATCCGCGAAGCATTCCGTACTTCACAGGCCTCTGAATCTGATGTGCTTCTGCCTCGCCTCTCATCTGCATGCAGACTTCGTAAATATCATGTGTACCGGAAGCTGCTGCCGCATGACCGTAGTGGCATCTGCCTCCGTTTGTCTGTACCGGTCTGTCGCCGGTAAACATACAGCGGTCTTCCAACATATATTTCCAGCCTTCCCCTTTCGGAAGATATTCACAGCATTCAGCCGAAAGCAGCTGCTGCGGCTGATGGAAATCGTTCGTCATGAAGATATCCATGTCAGCTCCGGTCAGTCCTGTAAACTCTTTAACCTGCTGATAAGCAATTTCGGTTCCCCGCCGCTCATTCATCGGGTTGGAGTACTCGACCAGCGCATGTCCGACTGCAACAATCTCAATCGGATGGTCCGTATATTTGTACGCCATTTCTGTCGGCATTACGACAAACGCGCCGGATCCGTCGCAGCGTTCTTCCATATTGGCCGCGCGCATGAACTGTCCCATCAGCGGATTGTATTTGGAATGCAGGAATTCTTCTGCAGTATCAAATCCCATTTCATGAGCCCTGTCTGTATAGTTCTGATGATTGATGCTGAGTGGGTTGATCGATGCCATATAGCGTGAATTGATCGCCATTCTGGTGAGGACCCGGTCCACATCCTCTTTCGAAAGATGATTGTCTTCCTTATACGCTGTCAGCCAGGATTCAAAGTGTGTCGGAAGGATGCCCTTTGTAAACTGGTTGTAGCAGCGGTCCATCGTGGAACAGAGAAGCTCATGGAATCCTGCCTCTGTCAGTGTCCGTCCGCGGTTGCAAAGCACCTTTGTCGGGAACGGAAGTGTCGAACACGTTTCAACGCCGCCACTGAGTACGACATCATAGGTTCCGGAGGCGACCATATTTGCTGCCAGCTCCAGCGCGATATATCCAGTCGCACATGCTTCGCTGTGACTGAAGGATCCTTTTCCTTTCACACCAAACCAGTTCGCGACATGAATATTCGGTGTCGTAAAGTTGCTGGTTCCCGGAGCTGCCTGTCCGTGGATAAAAAACTCCACGTCCTTTCCTGTGATGCCTGCATCTCTCATTGCTTCTACAGCCGCATAGCCAAAAAGCTCCGGCTCCGTCAGGTGTTTCAGTTTCGGATCATTCTTTAAAAGACGAAACGGTGTCACACCAACGCCTACAATGGAGACGCTTCGTTTATAAGGTTTTAGCTTTGCTGCATTATCTAAGTAACCCACCTGTTTATTACCTCCTCTCCTGCGAGATTGTTTGTGATTCTTTTCTGATAGCATCATTCTATTTTTTCGCGATATGATTTTGAATGTCGAAGAAAACAAATGCGAAAAAGCCGATTGTGCATTTGGCACAACCGGCTTTTTTGTACATTGATTCGTTCTTTCTGTTTTTCTGACCGTATTATTCAAATACCGGGCGGGGGATCTTTTCGATATCGATATTGTTGTTGCGATCCTCCTTGATATACGGGAAGAGGGTTACGTTTGCGCGGATCCGCATCTGGTACGTTCCGGGATTTCCCCAGAGGACTTCCACCTCTTTTCCTTCCACAGCGTATTCTTCAGCGATGGTGCAGATAGAGATCATCTCACGCGTCTTTGCGGAAAGCATCCGGTCAGAAGAAACACCGATCAGTTTGTCCCCGTCGTAGATCGCATCCATATGGATCGTTGAGCAGTTATTTTTATAATCATAATCTCCGCCCATATCCATATAGTCCACACGCTTTTCAGGATCCATGACAGCTTCCTGAACCTTCAGGATATCTTCTTTGTTCCAGATCAGGTGGACTGCAGTATTATGCGGTCTCTGGGATTCAGCCAGGAGAGCTTCCTTGCCCATGAAGTCATGGTCAAAGCGGACCAGATTTCCCCAGCCGCAGTCAAACGGACTGTGGTACTGAAGTTCGCTGTCGCGCGGAAGGCTGCCTGAAAGAATGAACTGGTCACCTTCCATTTCAAAACGAATATTATAATGTTCTGCCAGCTGGAAGATCGAGCCCTCGCAATGCTGATTCACATAGCAGAGCCTGCCGATTTCCTGAACGCCGTAATCCGCACCAAGATCCAGGATTTTCTGATAGATTTCCGGTGCGTCCGCAGCAGTTGTATGGATCTCATATGCCAGGGTTCCGGACATACCGGTTCGCAGGATCCGGACATCTTTGCCGTCAATTTTTGCTTCTGTGGAATACATAAATTCCAGGTCATGCAGATCCTGGCGGCATACCTGTTCCACAACCTCAAGGGAACGGATTCCGCAAAGCTGCATTACAGCGTAATTTTCCCGCAGATTTTCCGATTCGATCCGGAACGGATTTCCCATCTGCTGATTCAGGAATAACGGATCGACCAGATTAAATCCTAAAAAGTCCTCTTCTCCGGTCCGGATGCAGATTCCATCCAGGAGTATTTTTCCACCTCCATCACAAAAGACCACGTGACGGGCTTTGCCAATCGGGAAATTCTTAAACGTATTGATCGTGCAGCAGGTCAGCAGGTTCAGGTAATCAATGCCATGAACCTTGAAAATGTTGAACGGATTCAATCCGACATGCAGCGAGCATCCGTCATAATAGGACATTTCCTCAACATCCCAACGGTCAAATGCAAATGGATGCAGCTGCCATTTTCCGTCCGAATCCGGATACCATGCGCTTTCCGGGCAAACGAACACCTTGTTTTTCGGAAGCTGACTTGGAATTAACGGGGTAATCTTAACATCAGGGGAAGTTGTGATACTCATTTTGACCTCCTTTTAGTATTGGATTAATAGTTCGTTTTCATTATCTCAAATTAAAAAAACCAGCCTATAACCGTTTTGCCCAAAAATATTTTTTTCACTGTGCATTCCTCACATGGAGTTATTCCTTTTGTTTTCTTATACTTTTGTCATCTCAAATTGATTTATACCCATTTGACGAATATTTTATTATAAGAAAGGAGTTTCGGCGTCTCCTCGATGGTTGCCTATAGTTATTATTACCGGAAGTTTATCTCCCATTGTTCCATTAACGTGGATCAGGCAGAGCTCGGAAACGAAGTCATTATTGAATGGGGTGATTTCAGACACCGGATCAAACAGGTCCGTGCGACCGTTGCCAGATATCCATATTTAGACCTGCCCAGGAACAATGAATAATGTTTATGCTTGTAGGAAGAAGCCGGTAGAATAATTGCCGGCTTTTTTCTATTCAGGTTATATTTATATATTCTGTTCAGGTAATAAAAAAATGGATCCTTTCGGATCCATTTTTTCGTGATTGGTAATTAAGAGAATAATATCAAATTTGCCTTTTATTTACAATGATGCCAGCCTTCTATTTTTGCGCTTACAAAGCAAGTTTCACTCGTGTGTCCGAATTTTCTCAAAAAATACTTACCACACGAGTCAACATGTTGGGGAGCCTCCCCAATCCCGGTATGTTTAATCCTTTAAACATGAAATCGGAACAACAAACACCCCATCTTCTCGTCTGTAAGCAAAAGGCGCCACCCCGCATAATACCATTAAAAATGCCGGCTTTTTCATCTTATCCGTATCTATTTTTTCAGATAATCGAAGTAAGTTTGCCGCCCCTTCATTAATCAATGCATCTCCGCCTAATTTCACTTCAATCAATCCATAGCTTCCATTTCTTAAATGAATAACCGCATCACATTCTAGACCCGTCTTATCTCTATAATGGTATACACTCCCATCCAAAGCATCTGCATAGATCCTTAAATCTCTGACACAGAGATTTTCAAAAATCAAACCCATGAGTTCCAGATCATTGATCAGGTCGCCAGGCCCAAGGCCAAGAGCTGCTACCGCAATAGAGGGATCAACAAAGTACCTTGTATCCGAGGTACGGATTGCTGTTTTTGATCTTAAGTTTGGATTCCAAGCCGGAGAGTCCTCAATAACAAATATGCTTTTTAGTGCGTTTAAGTAGCCATATAGCGATTCTTTATCAAATGTTTCAATGTCATTGCTTATTACATCAGCTCTTATTGTTTCCAATGAAACTTGTGTCGCGACATTTCTAGCATAAGATTTCATAATGCGCTTGGTTCTCTCCGGATCCCTTTTCAATCCATCAACACGGGAGATGTCATCATTTACAACCGCATCATAATAATCGAATGCCTGCTTTAATGCTACTTTTTCCGAACGATCCAGAGCAGCCGGCCACCCACCTCTGCAGATCAAAAATGCGATTTCATCTATACCATGATTATCTGATGCAGATATCTCGTATCCGTCAAACAAGTCTTTTAATGAAGCTTTTCCATTGGAGTCCCCAGATTCATAGAGAGACATTGTCCGCATCCGCATGCGTACAATGCGTCCTGTTCCCGTATGTGTACTTTCTTCTAACTTTGCAGGAACGGAGGAGCCTGTAAGAATGAACTGGCCGAATTCACCTCTTCTATCGACTTCATATCGTACTGCATTCCATATATTAGGCGCTATCTGCCACTCATCTATCAAATGCGGTGTCTCTCCTTCAAGAAGGTTTGACGGCTTTATTCGAGCCATCTGCTGATACTGCTCAGTCATATCTGGGCGGTCCATTTCTATAACACTATTAGCAATGTGTTTTGCAGATGTTGTTTTGCCGCACCATTTCGCCCCCTCAATAAGTACGGCTCCTTTAGCCTCTAAATGTTCCATTAAGACTTTATCTGAAACTCTTTGGTAGTACCTTTTCATTTCAATGTCTCCTTCTAACCAAATCAACTATCCAATACCGTAGCCGCCGGCCGAGTATTTGGCTCATTTTCAACCGAGTGTTTGGCCATATATTAACCGAGTGTTTGGCTCACTGTCAAGAGGAGGTAATACTCTGTTTACGTTCATCGCCGGGATTGGGGAGGCTCCCCAACAAGATGCCTCTGTTTACTGACGGCATGCTTTTGTTTTCGATAATTTCGAATACAAAAGTGAAACTTGCTTTCACTTTTGTAATGAGAAATTTCGGACACAGAGGCGAAACTTGCTTTAAGCATGTTTTGCCTCGTGTTTTTTGTTTTTCCAATGTCCATTCTACTTTTCAAAAATAATTAATTCTTTTTCAAAAAAAGCGGACAGATTGATTTCTCAACCACCCCAAAAGAAAAGTAGAGGGGTATTTTTTCAAAACTGTCATTGTACTAAAAAAAATACAAACAAATTTGCAGAAAAAGTGGTGGGTTTGGCATCAACCAGACCCCATAGAGAGATGGAGGGGTTTTGAATTCTGACCTGTACGAAAAAAGTACAAACATATTCCCGACAAGTCGTTTTTTTCCGACCCCATAAGTAAGTAGAGGGATAAATATTCAAGGAGTTAAAAATGGATAATCGCGTAACTGTATATTTCAAACCGAATACGAAGATCAGCAACTTCATTCCCCTACCGAGGTTTATTTTGACAGCGGATATAACGACATCCGCCAAACAGATCTATGGGTTTCTTCTCGCCAGAACTATGCTCTCCCAGAAAAAGGAGAACCGGCAAAACTGGACTGATGATGCAGGCAGGCTCTTCATCATGTATCCGATTCAGAATCTGGCCACAGATTCCAGGCTGGCACGATCCACGGTATCAGCTGCTCTGTCGGAATTAAAGCAGAACGGCTTGATTGAAACCAAACGCTCCGGATTTAATCAGCCAAACCGGATTTATGTGAAATACATTCCGGATGCTTTTCAGAAAAACACAGATGACCGGATTTCAGCATCCCGGACATCCGATAATCGGAAATCCGAATGCCGAAATTCGGAACCTATATATACAGAGAGTAAACAGAGAAAAAATATATCTGTTAACCAGAAGATTCATAATTATATCGAACGCGACCGTTCACCGGAAGAATGGGACGAACTGGAGAAGAGGTTGTTCAATGTATAACGCAGAAAATATTTTATCTGAATTATTGAATAATGGTATAATCTCCGAAGGTGACATCCGGAATTTGGAAGTCATGAAGAAAAAGAATGCTGTCCTGCTCGTTCACGATTACAGAATCTGGCAGGGCAAAAATGACAGGCGCTGGTTCACCTACGTTCACAAAGAGGAAGGTGGAAGAAAGCGCATCGCCAAAAAGACGGAATTGGAACTCATCAACTTTCTGTATGATTTCTATGACATTGAAGAAACAGCATACAGAGTCGGCACCTTGAAAGAACTCTATGAAGAGTGGATCCAATACAAACTTCGGACGAGCAATCGTGCAAGCTCCGTGCACAGGATGGACCAGGATTACAAACGTTTCTACCTGAACGAACCGCTTGCTGATAAGATCCTCAACACACCGATGCTGTCACTCACTGTGGCTGACATCAAGGAATGGGGGTTCGGGATCATCAAGAAGTATGATATGACCAGAAAAGGATTCAATAATGCCCGTTCAGTCATCAGCCAGGTCTTTACCTACCTGATGGAAAAAGACCTTACAGACCGGAATACGGCGTTGCAGGCGAAATTTCCTTCTTCCGTCTTCCGGAAGCAAAGGAGAAAACCTGCTTCATCGCAGATCTTTTATCCGGAGGAAATCACGGCGATCTCGCAGATATGCCTGGAACAGGCACAGATTCGGAAAGATCCCGGCTTCCTCGTTATCCCATTGATCTTCCTGACAGGAATGAGGATCGGAGAATGTCTGGCCCTGTCCGCATCAGACTGCAACCGTGAAGAACATACCGTGTCTGTCTCAAAGATGTTATGCGTACAGGATGTACGTAATGATGACGGAACGTGGTCCAAACGGAAGTTCCAGATCATTGACAGCCTGAAAGGCGGAAGCGAGCCACGTGAGATCATGGTCACGGATCAGGTCTTCCAGCTGATCGATAAGGTACAAGAGCTCAACCGGAAGCGACGCATACTATCTCCTTACCTCTTCGACGGGATCTCGGAATCCAACGTGCAGCTGAAGCTCCGGAGGATCTGCCAGGATCTGGGTATCACCTGCCGGTCGCCGCATAAGGGACGGAAGACGTATATTTCCAATCTTCTGAACAGCGGGCTGGATCCGGACTTTGTCCGGGAACAGGTTGGCCATAAAGATCTGCAGACCACATACAATGCTTACACCTTCAGTACAACACGGACGGAAAGAAAGCTGAAACAGCTCGAAAAGGCCCTGATTGTGTAAAATTGGAATCAAAAATGGCCATTTTGGAATCAAATCTCATGAGTTTTGAAGAAATAAAAAAACCGCGGGAAGCCAGTAATAGCAAGGCTTTCCGCAATTTTTCAAACCACGGAGAAGGAGGGATTCGAACCCTCGCGCCGCTTTCACGACCTACACCCTTAGCAGGGGCGCCTCTTCGGCCAGCTTGAGTACTTCTCCGAATTGTTCCGCTTCGGCGGTCTGCCGCTGCGGACGATATTTAATTTGCTGTTGCATCAACAGCATGCATTACTTTACACGATTTTCATCTAAAAATCAAGGGCGTTCAACATTTTTATTATTTTCGATCCTTCCGTTTCCGACAATACAGAACGCCTGCACCATTACAATCAGCTATTTAGGCAATTTCGGCCTTTTTATTCATAATTCGCATTACTTCGCGTCATACGCGATTGCTTCCACGAGCGGCTGGTTGTAAAAGTCTTTTTTCTTTGACCGGATAAAGAACCGGATCATCAATGCCAGAAGCACCAGATCGAAAACAGCCATCGAAATTCCAATAAAGGAGAAATTATCATTCAACGCAATCAATTCCTCTGACAGAGAGAAGTCATAGAGTCCGTGCAGCAGAAACGGGAGCAGGAAAGCAAGCACACCATAGATCTTTTTGCCGGTGTAAAGCCCCTTTCCATGAAACCAGCCCATCATGAATCCATAACTGACATGTCCCATCGTAAACCCGCGGACCAGCATGATGATCGGACTTGCCCCGATCGCATACGGGATATCTTCGACCAGGCCGAACGCGGTGCCGATAATCACCATAAACGCGACCACATCCGCCCAGGAGTATGCATTATATCTCTTTTTCAAAAGGAATCGGAAGCATAAGTATTTAACCAGTTCCTCCGCAAAAGCAAGTACAATGAAAGTATAAAGAGCCTGATACACCAGGACATTCGCATCCTTCAGTAGTGTGAGTCTTAATATTCTGTTCAAAATATAGAATACAGCAGAGACGCCGAGAATTGGCAACACGCTGATCAGTCCTCTTATAAGGGCTGATTTGCAGCTTTTCTTATAAAGCGCATCCGTTTGATTACGCTTCCACATCCAAACAATGATCAGTACACCAGGAACAATGCTGGCTAAAAAGATGAGTATCGAAACAATCATAATATTAACTCCTAATGTTTGATTTCCGTCAGTTTCTGTTTCAGAGCCGCAAAGCACGCGGTCCGGAGACGCCCGGTTCCGAAAAGAAACGAAATGCACAAAATGCAATCTGTAACTAATACATTTTAACAGTTTTTATGATTTATACAAATGAATACTTCTAAAGTTCCGGCAGGCATTCTTTTCAAAAAAACAGTTGTGAAGTTCTTGCATGATACGCAGAAAAGGTCTATATTGAACACTTGTGATTTCGAGATCGCAGGAAAGGATAAGGCAGCTGATCTATGGCTCTGGAAAAATCAAAAAAGACCAAAACCAATAACATGACAGAAGGTGTGATCTGGAAATCGATCCTTCTTTTTTCACTTCCGCTGATCGCAGGAAATATCCTGCAGCAGCTTTATAATACCGCCGATTCTCTGATCGTCGGCCAGTTTGTCGGAGATACCGCTCTGGCTTCCGTCGGAGCCTCCGGAACCATCGCTTTTTTCCTGATGGCGTTCATGTGGGGTGCAAGCACCGGTGCCGGCGTTATCATCGCCCGCTATTACGGCGGAGGAGACTACGAAAACCTTTCCAAAGCCGTGCATACCACGATGATCCTGGCAGTGATCATCGGCGCCTTTGTCTCCGTTCTCGGCGTGTTTGTCGCGCGCCCGTTTTTACAGCTGTTAGGATGTCCTGCCGATATGCTGGACAGCGCGACCCTTTACCTTCGCCTGTTCTTTGCAGGCATGATCTTTAACGGAATTTATAATCTCGCGGCCGGAGTCCTGAACGCCGTCGGTAATTCCAAAAGGACCCTGCTTTATCTCGGAATCTCCTCCGTTACAAACATTGTACTCGACCTTCTTTTTGTCGCGGTGCTGAAATGGGGGATTGCAGGTGCAGCAATCGCTACCGACATCAGCCAGCTGATTTCTGCGGCGCTGATCGTCATTTACCTGCTGCGTTCCGATCAGCCTTACGCTTTAAGTTTCCGCAAGCTCCGACTCGACCCGCTTGCTGCAAAGCAGATCATCCGCACCGGCTTTCCGACAGCAATCCAGAACGCGGTCCTTTCCCTCTCCAACCTGCTGATCCAGGCCGGAGTAAACGCTTACGGCACGGTAGCGGTTGCAGGCTTTACCGCTTACATGAAAGTGGACGGCTTCAACATCCTTCCCGTTATGAGCTTCTCCCTTGCCGCTACAACATTCGTCGGGCAGAATATCGGCGCAGGAAAAATGGACCGCGTGAAAAAAGGAACCGTCACAGTCATGCTGATGAGTATCCTTTACTCGGCTGTGATCAGCCTTGTCATGATCCTGTTCCGTCATTCGATCGTTGGTATTTTCTCTGAAAGCGAAACGGTTGTGGAATACGGCGTTCAGTGTCTTATGGCGCTGGCTCCGTTCTATATCCTGCTTGCAACGATCCACGCTCTTGCCGGTGCAGTCCGCGGCTCCGGACATACGGTCCCGCCAATGGTCATTATTCTGATCGCGCTGTGCCTTTACCGGATCGCATGGATTGAGATCGCAGCCCCGCTGTTTCATAACATTATCGGCGTCTATCTGACCTATCCGACCTCTTTCTTTATCGGCGCCGCGCTGATGGTCATATATACGCTGCGAGGGAAATGGCTGATCCCGAAAACATACGGAGAAACCGAGAAGAAATAATGAAAGCATAAAAAAAGCAGAATCGAAGTTCTGCTTTTTTTATGCTTTCAAAAATCCCGGCAAAAGATTTTCGGCATTCCGATAACCCTTTTTATAAAGCTTATCCATTGCCTCCACGTCTTTCTTCAGGGTGCTCATTCCTTCCAGATTATCCGGAGCAAGGATCAGTACCTTCCCTTCCTTCTCAAGTTCCTTTGCCCGCTCGACCTGTCGGTTATATAGAATATATCTGTTTTTCAAAGCCTCGGCCGCCTTCGGATATTTCCGTCTGATCAGCGCCGCAAAGATCCCGTCATGTCCCGGTGTGCGCGGAATATCTTTCGGCTTCGTTAAAATCAGAACCACTTTATCGCAGCCTTCAGCAAACGCTTTTTCCACAGGAACCGGATCGCTCAGAGCGCCGTCAAAACAGGGGATTCCGCTCGTTACATACGGCTTGCAGACAAACGGTATCGCAGAAGAAGATTTCATCATATCATAGTGATTCAGAGAGGTATTCTCTTTCGTAAAATAAACTGCCTCTGCCGTTTGCGCATTCGTTGCAACAACAAGCAGATCCGCAGGATTATCCATCATCGCCTGATAATCAAATGGATTTTCTCCATCCGAATTGCTCAGTGTGGAATAGACATAATCCAGGTTCAGGAATCCCTTTCCTTTTAGGAAATTTCCGAGTCCCATATATTCCCTGCGGAACGGATAGTCATTATAAAAGGGAATGTTTCTCTTTTTTTGTCCTGCCATGTAAGCAGAGATATTCGCGCTTCCGGCCGAAACGCCAATACAAAGATCGAACCGAATCCCTGCGTCCATGCAGTAATCAAAGATTCCCCATCCGTATATATCCCTCAGGCCGCCGCCTACATCTACAACACCTGTTTTCATAATCCTTCCTCAAAAAATTATTTCCTGCATTATAACACCTTTGCAGAAAAAAAGGATCCGAAACAAAAAAGTTCCGGATCCCTTTCCTGAAGTTTATTTGGATTTGCAATTATGCAAGTGCTACACCAAGTGCTTTGCATTCATCAAGTTCTACAGCCTGGAACATTGGCTCAAACTCATCTTCTTCAAGGGTTTCAGCTCCCATAGCCGGGCAGCTAAAGGCGATGCCGTCAAAACCGCTTGCCAAATCAGCATTAATTTTTAAAACTGTGGATCGGTGCGGGGATCCGGCCTTTGCGGTTCACAAACCCGCTGCAGTCAAACCGGTTGACCGGCATGATCGGAGCTCTTCCCAAAAGTCCGCCGAACTCGACCATCTCGCCTTCTCCCTTTCCGAAAACAGGAATCACACGGACGGCCGTTGTCTTCTGGTTGATCATTCCGATCGCAGCTTCATCCGCGATAATGCCGGAAATCGTGGAAGCTTTCACATCGCCCGGGATCGCGATCATATCAAGTCCGACCGAGCAGACACAGGTCATTGCTTCCAGTTTTTCCAATGTCAGCGATCCTCTCTGGACCGCGTCGATCATACCCTGGTCCTCACTGACCGGAATGAACGCGCCGCTTAATCCGCCGACATAAGAAGATGCCATAACGCCGCCTTTTTTCACCTGATCATTCAGCAAAGCAAGCGCTGCTGTAGTTCCCGGCGCACCGGCACTTTCCAGTCCCATCTCGCAAAGGATATCCGCAACACTGTCGCCGATCGCAGGTGTCGGTGCGAGGGAAAGATCAACGATGCCGAACGGAATGCCCAGCATTTTCGAAGCTTCCTGCGCCACCAACTGTCCGACACGGGTAATCTTGAACGCGGTTTTCTTAACGGTCTCACACAGGGTTTCAAAATCCGCTCCGCGGATGTCTTCCAGAACCGATTTCACAACGCCCGGCCCCGAAACGCCGACGTTGATGATCGCGTCCGCTTCGCTTACACCATGGAACGCGCCTGCCATAAACGGGTTATCATCCGGCGCATTGCAGAATACGACGAGCTTTGCGCAGCCGATCGAATCCGCATCTTTTGTTGCTTCAGCCGCTTCCAGGATCACCTGTCCCATTAATCGGATTGCATCCATATTGAGACCGGTCTTCGTCGATCCGACGTTCACGGAAGAACAAACATTATTTGTCTCCGCAAGCGCCTGCGGGATCGAGCGGATCAGCATTTCATCCGCCGCAGTCATTCCTTTTGAGACAATCGCAGAAAATCCTCCGAGGAAATTGACCCCGGTCTCAGCAGCTGCCTTGTCCAGCGTTTTTGCGACCGAAATCATATCCTCTACCGACTTCGCCGCGCTTCCTGCTGCGATTGCCGCAGGTGTGATCGAGATCCTTTTATTGACGATCGGGATTCCGAATTCTTTTTCGATGATCTCTCCGGTCTGTACAAGATTTTTCGCAGTACGCGTAATCTTCTCATAAATATTCTGATTGAACGTTTCAATGTCCTGCGCAGCGCAGTCCAACAGAGAGATGCCGAGCGTGATCGTACGCACATCCAGATTCTGCTTTTCAATCATGGAATTTGTTTCATGTACTTCGTATAAATTTACCATAGTCTGCTCCTGTGGTCTGATTAGATTCTGTGCATTGCCTCAAAGATTTCCTCTTTCTGCATCTTGATCTGCACGCCGAGTTTTTCCTCGCCGAATGCAGCAAGACCTTCGGAAAGGTCGAGGAAGCTCTCTTCGGATGTTGAAATATCAACGATCATAGTCATATTAAACATACCATCAACGATCGTCTGCGCCAGATCCAGAATATTGACATTGTGCTCTGCCAGATATGTGCAGACGCCGGCAATGATACCAACCTTATCTCTTCCCAAAACGGTTATCACTGTTTTTTTCATTTGTTAGCCTTTCTGTTCAATCCTGTTTATTTCCCGCAAATCCCCCAGTATTCTTTTCTGATGAAAATACAAAAGGGAACGGAGGCTGTCCGTTCCCTTATTTTACAATACACTGCTTTAAAGTGTCTACAAAAAAGCACGTTCCTCATTTTGATTCTTTACAGATGGATCACCCGGTCACAGATCCGGTCCACAACGTTTTTATCATGCGAGATAAAAAGCATGGAAAGACCAAGATCTTTCTGCAGATGCAGCAAAAGCTGAAGGATCTGCTCCTGGATCGAAACATCCAGCGCCGAAACCGGCTCATCCGCGATCACAAATTTCGAACCGCTCATCAGAGCCAGCGCAATATTGACACGCTGCTTCTGACCGCCGGAAAGCTCACCCGGATAACGGTTATAGTACTGTTCCGGATCCAGCTCCACCTTCTCCAGCATATCCCTGACACGCTGCTTGCGCTGCTCCGGTGTCAGAATATATTTCTCAATATTCAGCTGCGGATTCTGTTTTTTCTGCTGCTTCCAGTATTTGGTCTGGTTGCGGAGAGGCTCTTCCAGGATCCAGCCGATCTTGCGCGCCGGATTCAGTGAGCCTGCGCTGTCCTGAAAGATCATCTGCGGACGTTTGGAATGATGAATGATCTCGCCTGTGTAATCTTTATGGAGACCTAAGATCGCGCGTGAGATCGTGCTCTTTCCGGAGCCGCTCTTTCCGACCAGTCCTAAGATCTCTCCTTTTTTCACGTCGAAACTCATGTGTTCGCAGATATATTTCTTTCGCGGCTTCTCGCCCAGTTTATTGGATTTGATCTGATAAAAGACGGTTAAGTCTTTGACTTCCAGGATCGGATCCGTCACGATCTCTTTTCCGCCCTTGCGGTCATCCGTGATCGCCGCGATCAGGCTCTGCGTATACGCATCCTTCGGATGGTTAAAGATCTCATCCACAGTGCCCTGCTCGACGATCTCGCCCTTATACATGACCAGAGTTCTGTGGCAGGCTCTGCGGATGACGCGAAGGTCATGGGAAACCAGGATGATGCTGGTTCCTCTTGTTTCATTGATCTTTTTTAACAGGTCCAGTACCTGATCCTGTACGTCGGCATCAAGCGCTGTCGTCGGCTCATCCGCGATCAGAAGATCCGGATCGCACATCAGCGCCATTGCGATCATGACACGCTGCTGCTGTCCGCCGGAAAGCTCATGCGGATATTTCCGGTACACGACTTCCGGTTCCGGAAGGTCCACAGCCTCAAACATCTCCAGCACTTTTTGTTTTCTCTCCGCTTTGGAGAGGCGGTATTTCTTCGTTTCGCCGGATTCGATCCGGTCCTTATCTTTCGCATGAAGCGTCAGCATCTCCTCGACCTGTTTGCCCACACGCATCAGCGGATTCAGGGAAGACATCGGCTCCTGGAATACAACGGAAAGTTCGTCCCCCTTCAGCTGTCTCAGTTCTTCGAAAGACATCGGCACAAGGTCTTTTCCCTGAAAGATCACCTGTCCGGTGTAGTGGGCATAAGAAGGAAGCAGGGCCATTAATGCAAGACCCAGCGTACTTTTTCCGGAACCGGATTCACCGACGATTCCGAGGATCTCTCCCCGTTCCATGCTGAAGGAAACGCCCTTTACCGCATAGGAAGTCCGTTCGGCTGTTCGGTATTCAACTTTCAGATCTTTTACATCCAGTAATTTTTCCATGGTTCATTTTATGTCCGTTAAAACGGACTCTATCAGTCTACCTTCGAGACGCCTTCGCTGATCAAAGAAACGCCAAGTACAAGAACAATAATTGCGACACCCGGAAAGATTGCATACCAGGGAGCCTGCAGCAGGTAGTTGCCTGCTTCGCTGATCATGCGTCCGAGTGACGGATTCGGCGGCTGTACTCCCAGTCCCAGATAGCTGAGTCCGGCTTCTGCGATAACCGCATTATTAAAGCCGACTGCCGCACTGCTTAAAATACTGATATATGCATTCGGAAGGATCTGCGAGAAAATGATCCGCGGCGCGCTGTCGCCGACCAGGCGCGCGCTCTGCACAAACTGCATGCCTTTCAGCCGGAGCATCTCGCTTCGTGCGATCCTTGCAAAACTCGGAATAAACAAAATACCAAGGGCGAACAAAATACTGGTAAGCCCCGGTCCTAAGAAACTGACAAATACCAGCGCAAGGAGAATACTCGGGAATGCATTGACGACATCATTGATCCTCATGATCACTTCGTCAAACCATCCGCCGACATAACCTGCAATAAAGCCGATGATCGTTCCGACGACCATACCGAACGCAACCGTCGTAACGGCAACGAAGAACGTCGTCCCCGCGCCCTGCATCACACGGCTGAAAATATCCCGCCCGTAGTTGTCGCAGCCAAAGATATGCGCGGCAGAAGGCGGTGCAAATTTGAGTTCCAGACTCATACCTGTTGTGGAATACGGCGTCCAGAATAGACCCACGATCGCCATGAGCAGGATCACGCCGGTGATGATACAGCCGATTATGAAGCTTTTATTTTTTCTCAGACTCATAGCTTCACCCTCGGATCTACTGCCATGTAGATCATATCCACAATAAAGTTGATCAGAATAATAAAGAACGCGATCAGCAATACCACAGCCTCAACGACCGGATAATCCCGGTTGGAGATTGCGGTAAGGAGAAGCGTTCCGATTCCCGGCACGGAAAAGACCTGCTCCACAACAATGCTACCCGCGACGATCTCTGCAACGATAACGCCGAGGAAGGTGATGACCGGCACCATGGAGTTCTTCAGAACATGTCCATAGAGCACGCCGTTTCTGGTACAGCCCTTTGCATAGGCTGTCCGCACGTAATCTTTATGCAGCTCGCTGCGGATCGAGGTCGCAAGGAATTTTACTGTCATTGCTATCTTCGGGAGGGAAATAGCAATGGCAGGAAAGATCAGATAGGCAATGGCCTTTGAGAAATTCTGTGTCGGCTGCGTATAGTCGCCGATGATAAACCAGCGCAGCGCGAGCGAAAAAGCATAGGTGATCAGAACACCCAGGAAAAACGACGGGATTCCCATCGTAAACTGCGTGACGGTTGACATGGCAACTTTGCCCGGTGTTGATTTTCTCTTAGCGGAAAAGATTCCGATCGGAATCGAAAAAACAATGACAAGAATAAAAGAGATCAGGCTTAAAAGAAGGGAATTTCCGATCCTTGCTCCGAGGAGTGAATTGACGGAGACGCCTGTGTACTGAAACGACTGTCCGAAATTGCCGCAGAAAGCCTGTCCCAGCCAGTTAAAATAACGGGTCATAACAGGCTGGTCAAGACCAAGCTGTTCCCGAAGCGCGGCAAGACGTTCCGGAGTTGCGTTCATTCCCAGTTTTGCGATTGCTGCATCGCCCGGCAATACAGAAAATGCCAGAAATACAATAAACGATATCAGCAGCAATGCCACTATTAAGGTGATGATTTTTTTCAGTACGTACTTCATCTCTTACGATTTACCGCCCGGGGAGAGAAGCCTCTCCCCGAGCTGTAATAAACTCTTATTTATATTTCACAACCGACATATCCTGTGCGGAGATCGGGTAAAATACATAACCTTCCAGGTTTGCATTCACTGCAACGAGGTTGGACGGATCCTGTACATAAATTGACGCTGCATCGTCTGCAAGGATCTGCTGAAGCTGTTTGTAATAAGCAACTTTTTCTTCCTGATCAATGGCTGCCGTTGCCTGCGCATAGACTTTATCAAACTCAGGATTGTTGTAGTTCGTAAAGTTATTTGCTGCAGTGGAAACATTCTTGTCGAAGAAGGAGGACGGTGCGAGTCTTCCGTCTACGGCAACAACCGTTGCTTCATACTTACGTCCATCGAATACTTCCGCCTTCCAGGAGTTGAAGTCAATAAGGTTGATCTTCGCCGTAATACCAACCTCTGCCAGGTTCTCAGCAATGATATTGGCTGTACCCTCATGAGGAGCATAGTTATTTGGAACTGTGATCGTAAACTCAAATCCGTTCTCATAACCCGCTTCTTTCAGCAGCTCTTTCGCCTTTTTAACATCATGAGTATAGGTTGTCTCTGTATCGGCATTGTAATAAGCGGTTGCAGCCGGGATCATGTTCGTACCGATGATATGGCTCTTTCCTCCGAAAAGGAAATTGTTAATCTGATCCCTGTCAACAGCATAGTAAATTGCCTGACGAACACGTACATCATCAAACGGCTTTACGGCGTTGTTCAGGAACATGCCCTGTACATAGTTTACGCTGCCTACTAAGATGTTGAAATTGCTGTTAACTGTTTTAGCCTGATCTTCCGTCAGATACTGATAAATATCGATCGTTCCTGCATTCAGGTAAGTAACAGCCATCTTTGCATCCGTTACGATTTTGAATGTTACGCCGTCTAAGTATGGGAAACCTTCTTTCCAGTATCCGTCATATTTCTCAACAACAAGGTTTTCACCCGGTGCTGTAGAGACGAACTTGAACGGGCCTGTTCCAATCGGGTTGGTTGCAAAGTTTGCTTCATTTGCCTTCGGTAAGATTGCGCATGTCAGCTCATAGACGAACTCGGTGTTCGGAGTCTTCAGATTTACTACAACTGTTTTGTCATCGGCAATCACAACATCCTTAATATTAGAAAATGCGGATCCCTCACCCTGGATATCCGCATAACGTTCGATTGAATACTTGACATCTTCAGCTGTAACGGCGCTGCCGTCATGGAAGGTGATGCCGTCTCTTAACGTAAATGTGATAGAGGACGCATCATCAGCGATCACATAACCGCTGGCAACTGCCGGCTCGATCGCTCCTTCTGGAGTAGCCTTTACAAGGCCTTCGAAGATGTTAAACAAGACTTCTCTGGTTCCTGCGTATTCTGCGTTATGCGGGTCAAGACTGTCGAGATCTTGTGATATGCCTACAACAACAGTGTTCGAAGCTTCCCTGCCTGTGCTTGCGCCTCCGCCTTGCTGATTTCCACTCCCTGAAGGTTCCGGGGTAGTGTTTCCGCAGGCTGCAAGTGCGACTACTGTGACGAGTGCAATCAAAATGGAAATAATTTTTTTCATTTCAATCCTTCTTTCTGCTTGTAGCATATGTATTTAGTTGTCAAACACCGATCCGTTCGTTCCGTTCCGTATAAGATGCAGCTTTTCCGGACGGAGTTCCCTTCTCAGTGTACGAGGGCATTATATACTACACGTTTCTGTTTTACAATCATTTTATTGCCGCAGAAGTGTCACAGATCTGCAACAACCGCCACACCAAATGCCATACCCTGTCCTGGAAACATAACCTGGGCGAGCGTCCTTAGGCGAACCAAGACTCCGCGCTACAGGTTCTTGTGCGCGAGGCTGGCCGATCCGAGCGCGTTAGAACCTGTTAGCGGAGGCTTCGGCGAGACGTTGCGAGCAGTTTTCAGGATAGGGTATGGCATTTGGTGTGGATGTTTTTGCAGAATGGTAAAAGCACCGGCGATTTGCCGGTGCTTTTAAGGAGAAGGTATTTATTTTATGGGGTGTAGTAAAACTATATATGTATTGGGGGTTTTACGATGCGTATAATAGCATGAGGCAACAAATCAGTGTTACCAAAATTAACAAAAAATATTCAATTTCGCTGTACAAGTTGCACAAAAAACAGGAGCTTTTTCAAGCTCCTGTCCTGAATCCCATATTTTTTAAGGTTTTACGCCATTGCTGCTGAGAATTCATCCGGATCTACCGGAGTCTGCGGCTCAAAGAGCGCTTCGAATTCCTCGCGGGTAACTTTTTCTTTCTGCAGAAGAAGCTGTGCGCAGCTTTCCAGAACATCTTTATGCTGAACGATCAGATCTTTTGCTTCTTTGTAGCACTTGTCGATGATCCTACGTACTTCCGCGTCAATCTGCGCTGCTGTGCTCTCCGAATACGGTTTTGCATGTCCCCAGTCACGTCCGATAAAGACTTCATCTGCATCGCTGGAAGAATAGTCGATCGGGCCGAGGGTCTCGCTCATACCGTATTTCGTGATCATGGACCTTGCCGTCTCGGTTGCCTGTTTGATATCCTGGGACGCACCCGTCGTAATATCTCCAAAGATCAGTTCCTCAGCAATTCTACCGCCGAACGCGACCATGATGTCTTCAAGCATCTTCTCTTTGGAGTTGAACATCTCGTCTTTTTCAGGAAGCGGCATCGTGTATCCGCCTGCCATACCGGTCGGGATAATCGAGACCATATGCACCGGTCCGACCTCCGGAAGAAGGTGAAAGAGGATTGCATGTCCGGACTCGTGGTAAGCCGTGATCCGGCGCTCTTTCTCTGAGATCACGCGGCTCTTCTTTTCTTCGCCAATTCCGACTTTAACGAAGGCCTTTTCAATATCTTCCTGCTTGATATACGCACGGTTGGAAGAAGCTGCGTTGATTGCTGCTTCATTCAGGAGGTTCTCCAGATCTGCTCCGGAGAATCCTGCCGTTGTTCTTGCCGTTACTCCAAGATCGACATCCTCAGCCAGCGGCTTGTTGCAGGCGTGGACTTTCAGGATATCTTCTCTGCCCCGAACATCCGGACGGCCGACAAATACTTTTCGGTCGAAACGTCCCGGTCTCAGGATCGCTGGATCGAGAATATCCACACGGTTCGTTGCCGCCATGACGATGATTCCCTCATTGACACCAAAACCGTCCATCTCAACAAGGATCTGGTTCAGTGTCTGCTCTCTTTCGTCATGTCCGCCGCCGAGACCGGAGCCTCTGCGTCTTGCGACAGCATCGATCTCATCGATGAAGATAATACACGGACTATTCTTCTTCGCATCCGCAAACAGATCTCTTACACGGGATGCGCCGACACCGACGAACATTTCCACAAAGTCCGAACCGGAGATGTGGAAGAACGGAACACCCGCCTCACCGGAAACGGCTCTTGCAAGCAGGGTCTTACCGGTTCCCGGAGGGCCTACAAGGAGAACACCTTTCGGGATACGGGCTCCGACTCTTGTATATTTCTGCGGATCTCTCAGGAAATCCACGACCTCTTCCAATTCATGTCTTTCTTCCTGCAGACCGGCAACATCTTTGAATGTCGTCGTGTTCTGATTCTGCGCCATCATCTTCGCCCGGCTCTTTCCGAACGACATGACATTGCCTCCGGCTCCGCCGCCGGCGCGGTTGGAGATCACGCTGAAGAAGATGATGAATATGATGAACATAATAACCATCGGCAGGATGGTGGATACAAAATAACTGGATCTCGTTACATCCCGCAGCGTGTAGGTAAAGTTGCGGTTTTTCAGAAGTTCTGTGATCGTTCCGACGTTCTCGACATACAGCTGCTTTTTGGAAGCATCCTTAAAGGTAACGGTTACGACACCAGTCGGGATCTCGCTGTTCTGAGTGATTTCGATCGAGCTGATCACTTCGTCATTCAGGTCTGTCTGAAATGCACTGAATGTGTAGTTATCATTGATCGGTCTGGAGCTTGTCATAAAATAGATCAGGGCAAAGACCGCTGCTATGATGACTACATAGATAATAATGCCTCGAAATTGTTTACTCATTCTTTTTCCTCTTTGTTACTGTTCTTTGATCACTCCGATATACGGAAGATCTCTGTATTTCTGGTCATAATCCAGGCCCCAGCCTACAACAAAGGCATCCGGAATCTCAAAGCCGATGAAGTCCGCGTCCATGCAGACTTTTCTGCGTTCCGGCTTATCAAGCAGAACGGCTACCTCGAGAGTTGCCGGGTGACGCTCTAACAGCATCTCCGTAAGCAGGTGAAGGGTCTGACCGGTATCTACAATATCTTCAACAATGACAACATGTACGCCTTTGATCGAGCGCTCCAGATCTTTTGTGATCAGTACGCGGCCGGAAGACTCGGTTCCGGAGCCGTAGCTTGACGCTGCCATAAAGTCGATCTCTACAGGGATTTTCATCTTCTGTGCAAGCTCGGTAAGGAAGAAGACCGAACCATTCAAGATGCCAACGAGAAGCACTTCCTCCCCGGCATATTTTTCACTTAACGCATCCGCCATTTCCTGGATACGGTCTCTTACGTCCTGTTCCGGTATTAATACTTCGATGCTAAAATTCATGGTCTCCTCCAATTACTGCGGCGATCAACGCCGTCTTCGTGCTGTCCGTTATCTTGTGTCTTTCGCTGATCCTCCGGCCGATGATCCACAACACGCTTTCTTCATCTTTCAAAAGCAGGATCTTTTCTCTTTGGCCGGCCGGAATCTTTTCATCTGCAAAATACTTTTTCATCGTTTTTGTTCCGTTTTGCAGAAAAATCCGATCGGCAGGGACCTTTCTCCCCACCTTAACCGTATCTATGATTGTATCATAATCAAATGCTTTCGTATACTGATTTTTTTCCATCAGTGCTGCCCGGTTCGCCTCATCGACCGAAACAGTTTTCAGGCTGATCCGGCTGCCGTCC
>CAZOHB010000004.1:0-36856 GCA_964579345.1 uncultured Parasporobacterium sp. | reverse complement strand
TATCAAGTGAAGTAGAAGACTTTATGCCGACGCTCCCGCTCAGAAGGGTCAAGATTACAGAGCCTAATATAGATGTAATATCAGACGAATCCAGTTACGATAAATTCTCATATTATACTGCCCAGATGAATGTAGGGGATTTCTCCTACGCGAACTACATGACCCTTGCAGGACTGAATGAAAAGGATGCTCCGTATTACGGCTTCAGTAAGGATAACGGATACTGGGTGATTACAGATAAGGAAGGAAATGAAATCGACAGCAATGATAGCCCGGTCGAACTTGTTAAGGATCCTGTATCCGGTAACTGGCGCTACACTGCCGTAAAACCCGGAACATGTTTCCTTGTATTCAGAATAGATGAGGACAAATACGGAACCGTTGACGAGCCACGGAATTACACGACAAATGATGATCTCTGGAAAACAGCAGCTCTTGAGATCATAGTAACAGAGAAAGTTACCATACCGGAAGGAAAGACACTGACATACACTGGAAAAGAACAGACAGGTGTTAATTCCGGGGAGTATTACACAATTACCGGCAATACAGCGACAAATGCAGGATCATATACTGCAACACTGTCATTAAAGGACAATACAAAATATAAGTGGTCAGACGGAACAACATCGGATAAGAAGGTCAAGTGGACGATCAGCAAGGCTGCCAATCCTCTGAAGATCAGCCCTAAGACTGCTTCAGTCAAGTACAGCAAGCTGAAGAAAAAGGCACAGGCGCTGGCTGTCACCAAGGTGATCAAGTTCACGAAGAAGCTGAATGACAAGAAGACCTATACTCTTGTCTCGGCCAAGAAGGGCAGCAAGTCCTTCAAGAAGTACTTCAAGATCAACAAGACTACCGGCAAGGTGACCGTAAAGAAAGGCCTGAAGAAAGGAACCTACAAAGTCAAGGTCAAAGTCAAGGCATTAGGCAACAGCAATTCTAAGGCATCAGCAGTGAAGACGGTTACATTCAAAGTCAAGATCAAATAAGGAAAAAACTTCCCGCTACGAGCTTCCAAAGCCTCTGGCGGGAAGCCTTTTTCAGTAGACAATTTCGGTCATAGCAAAAATCTTGGCCAAATTCAGTCATAGCTCTGACATCAATGGTGTTGTCTCCGGGCATGTGGAATCAGTCGTATTGATGTCTAAAATGTAGTTCGCAAAAGGCATCCGCAGTCATAATTACTTTTTAATAATGACTGCGGGCGTTCATATCTGATATACTGATCTCAAAGAAATAAGGAAATATTGTAATACGAGTTCAATAGGAGTCTGACTATGAAAAAGAGCAGATCGAAAAGAATCTTCGGATTATTGTTAAGTTTAGTTTTTGCACTTTCTTTGTTTGTTCCGAATGCTGCTAACGCTGCAGAGAGTTCGGAAAAAGCAGAGGCAGGGAGATATGCAATCACCTTCAATACATCATTCAGTATGTGCGAGGTGTATTATCATATCCAGAACAGCGATGGGAGCGAGATCTCTTATGGCAGTGTGGATGAGCTTTCAACTTCGGTGGAAGGCTGGAAGACTTATGAGAGAGATATATGGCTGGAGGAAGCCCCGGCAACAATCTATTTCTCAGGCAGATGCTATTCAAGCTACCCCGGATCCTCCGGGGAAATACCGGTATGCCTTGAAGATACAGAACCTGTAGAATTCAAAGAATGCAGTAATGTCATGATATCGAACTACAGCAGCATTCTTGACACAGAATATAACTGGGGCAGTTATTCGATTAAAAAAGTTACCAACGATGATCAGAGCCGTGTGCTGTCAGGCGATGAGCTCGATCAGACCGTCATCCGGATGAAACCTTCATTCGGCACCGGAAAGGCGCTGAGCATAGCCACGAACGGTTACAGTCCGGTACGTCAGAATGTCGTCCATCTTTACAATATCGGAGATTCCTCCCGCTTCCTTCTGACCAAAGCCGATGAAGACAGTTATTATATCGATTTTTACGATGGCAGCGGTCATTATAATGTACATGAAAAGAGACTCGATATCGACGATGCGAATGGTTACGACAACGAAGGAAACAAGGTACACGTTGTAACAGGCAACAGAACTGACATGAACAAGAGATGGCAGTTCATACAAAGACCAAATGGCTATTATCTGGTGAGAAACAAGGAGTCCGGATTATACTGGGCGCTGGAAGACAACAGTACTAAGAACGGCAACGATCTCGTTCAGAAGAGTTTAAATAACTGCCATACCTGGCAAATGGAGATCCTTAACTGTTTCGATACGAGCAAGAAGGTCAATGAGCTGAAGAAATACGATACGTGGTCATACAAGGAAAGCGCTGACGGATCTTTTAATTCCTGCAACTGGATGAGCTATCTTCCTGACGATATGAACATTACAGACATCTCCATTCCGGGAAGCCACGACGCAGGTACTGCCAAAACCACTACGCACCTCAACAGCTCAGCCCAGTGCCAGCAGCATACGATTTGGGAGCAGCTCAACGCAGGCGTCCGGTATTTTGATATTCGTATTGAGAAGAAGACTGACGGTGAGCTCTGCCTTACTCACGGCGGTATTGACTGCTGGTTGGGTGACGAGCATCTGAAGTTCACTACAGTTATGGACTGGGTTGACCGTTTCCTTACAGAAAACCCTTCAGAAACGGTAATCTTCCAGATGATGGTGCAAAAGGGCGGCGAAAAAGGCGAACGGCTTACCATTGACAGGATGAAAAACTGGGACAGAGTGTACAGAGGAGAAAACTGGCAGAATCCTGTTATGCCTGAGCTTGGAGATCTTCGCGGTAAAGTCATGTTCATCAGCAGATTTTCTAAGGACGGCATAAGTCAGAGCACATTCAGGGACGGGGATAAATGGTTTGGCCTTGATGCCCAGAATTGGAAAAAAGGTAAGGATCATACTCACGAGCGGGCAGTCAACTCCGCGAATTACGAAATCTGGACCCAGGACAAATACTCAATGAATGGCACAGATAAAATGAAATGGGTGAAAGGCTCCCTCTTTGATTCTAAGACGTGTGCAGTGGCAAGACGCGCTGATATTCGAAGCAGAGGCAAAAAAGGTCTGATCGTTTCCTATACAAGCTGCACCGTAACGGATCCTCAGAGCGCTGCCAGATATGTGCATGAACGCATGATTCCGCTTCTGCATTCCCGCAGCGGGCAGGAAGATCCTTTTGTGGGCATCGTATGCAATGACTTTATTGATGAAGAACTCAGTTGGGAGATATACAACAAGAATTTCAGAGGTATCAATGTGACCATCAGAGGTATGACCCCTGATGGGAAGACGGTGGCCAATGATCTTAATTATTACTTCACTTCGGGTACTTCAGTGGGGAATATCTTTGCCAATGAGGGTAACACGAAAGTGGCTGAACACTTCACTACAGGAGGCTATGAGCCTCTCTGCTATGGCGGCGGGATTCCGATGTATCTGAATCGCAGACCGGACAGTTTCGAGGGCGACTGGAAAGCTATGACCGATGCGGAGGTCAGCATGTATAGCATTCCGACATATTCCGGCAATTATATATTCTATGTTCCTTTGATAGAAGCAGGAGAGGACAATGCCACAGTGACCTTTGATGTACATGGACATGGCAGCGCACCGGAACCGGTCGTTATGAAAAAGGGCTCCTGGCTGTTTGATGTGCCGGTACCTGCAGCGGAAGGCTATACGTTTGGCGGATGGTATCTTGATCAGGAGTGCAGCCAGCCCTTTGACGAGAGCGAGCCGATTTATAATAATATGACGCTGTATGCCAAATGGACGGAAGGATATACGATCACAGTGAAGGTCGGTTTTCCCGGAAATATCGAAATGCCGGAATCACTCAGCCTGACATCATACGCTCATATTCCTGAAAATGTACCTTCCTATGTCGAGGAAGAGATCACTCTTAATGAGAGCAATGGCTGGACGGGTACGTTCCGCCTGGATCCGGAAGAATCCATTCATATACGATGCAAAGATGAGCTTAAATATGACTGGTATCTTTTCACTGAAAAAGGAGAAATATCTCTGGATGTTCACGGAATGTCTGCAGATGGTCTTGAAGACTATGGGAATTGTATCAAGCTTGATTTTGATGATCATGAGGGATCGAATCCGAACTGGACTGACAGACAATGGAAGGCAGCCTACGATTCTGTAGTAAACGGCACAGCTGAGATCCGGATGATCTACAGCAATCATTACTCTGCTATGATGACCTGGGACAGCGGCGATATAGTTAATTATACATCCTGTATGTATGACGCCGGGGATCCGTTTGCCGGAGATCCGGTAATTCAGGATGAGAGTGATCCCTGGGAAAACATTATGCTTGATCAGGGCGAAGCACATGAAGTTGTGCTGGAACATCGCGAGACCGTTTCCGGAGGAGGGACTGTGTGGAGAACATTGGAAGTTGGCAGGATCTACGACCATGAAAGGGATGGAATCTCTGCGTGGACCTGCGCCTTCGATACTCCGATTGTCGATAAACGTGAAAACTATCGCGTCAGACTCAAAGTCAATAACCGTATAGAACGGAATTACGGCAGCGAATACATACTTACCAAGGAGGATGGCAAAGAAAAACTGATTTACGATGCGGCTGATGAGGATGCGAAGGGAGAGACGAATGTATTCTCGTTTGTATTCAGAGACCCTCGTCAGGATCTTCAGAAAATTGAAGAGCGCCCGGGTCACAGGAGAACCTTCAAGGTCACCTACGGAGTTGATGAGCAGGGCTGTTTCACGGTACATAACGAGCGGATCGGCGACTTTACTGCAGAAATCAAATGGAACCTTCCGGGTAAGTACAAAAGTCTGAAGCCGGATCCGGACGGAGAGGGTCTGGATGTGACACTTGATGGAATTCAGCTGAATACAATCGTTCTGTCAGAAGCAAACGGATGGTATGCAAGATTTAACGGAGTACAGTATGAGAATGTCAATGATGCAAGGGATCAGTACCGTGTGATGCTCGGGAACAGTTCTGACGGCAAGATCACTCTGCCGGTAAAGGATGGTGAAGAAACGAGGGATGCGGAATTCACGGTCAATTACAATACATCAGATGGTTATCATTATGTCGTGAGCCTGACATTGAACCACAACCACGGCGAGCATCTCGAGCATATGGCGAAAATTGATGCAACCTGCACAGAAGCAGGTAACATTGAATACTGGCACTGCACGGACTGCGATGGTTATTTCGCGGATGCGGAAGCAAAACAGGAGATCACAAAAGAAGAGACGATCGTCAAAGCTGCAGGACATAAATGGGGATCCTGGGAAGTGACGACGGAGCCGACAGAAGAGCAGGATGGAGAAGAGACCAGGAAATGTGAGAACTGCGATGCGGTGCAGACCAGGATGGTTGCTTTTGAATATGATCTGAGGAAGGTCGATGAAAAGCCGGCAACCTGCACGGAAGACGGCAATATCGAATACTGGGTCTATGACAAGACTGGCAAGCTTTTTATGGATTCTTCCGCTCAGATTGAGATACAGGAAGACGATGTCATTATTCATGCTCTGGGACACGAATGGGGCGATTGGAACAGAGAAGCGGAAACAGTAGACGGAGAGATCCATCACAGGGACAGCAGGAAATGCCTGCGTGATGACTGCGGTCAGGAAGAAGTTTTTGAATACGCCGAGAACCATACCCATAAGCTTGTGCTGCAGGAGGAAATACCGGCAACGTGCTGCGATACAGGCGTCAGAGAACATTATATGTGTACCGAGTGTGGAAAGCTGTTTGAAGATGCCGCAGGAGAGATTGCGATCGTTGACGATGGCGAAGATGTACCGGAAGCGGATCGGAAGACCGCACAGGAAAAGCTTGCTTTGCCTGTGGATCCGGATGCACACACCTGGGCCGAATGTATCGTAGAAAAAGAACCGACATGCACGGAACCCGGTGAAGGATATTATATCTGTCTGTACGATGAAGCGCATTATAAAACGGAGGAAATAGAACCGCTGGGACATAAATGGGATGCAGGCAAGGTGACGAAGGAGGCGACCACGACGCAGGAAGGTACCAGAGTCCACACCTGTACGGTATGCGGCGAGACAAAGACAGAGACCATTCCAAAACTTGCAAAGAAAACCAACCCGCTGAAGATCAAGGGACGGACCGCAACGGTCAAATACAGCAAGCTGAAGAAAAAGACACAGACACTGGCGGTCACCAAGGTAATCAAGTTCACGAAGGACGCAAAGGATAAGAAGACTTATACGCTCTCCTCTGTAAAGAAGGGAAGCAAGTCCTTTAAGAAGTACTTCAAGATCAACAAAACCACCGGCAAAGTGACAGTTAAGAAAGGCCTGAAGAAGGGCACTTACAAGGTGAAGGTCAAAGTTAAGGCATTAGGCAACAGCTATTATAAGGCATCCGGACAGAAGACCGTGACGTTTACGATCAGGGTCAAATAAGTCAGAATGATGATTGATGAGATCAGAGAGAGGCTCTTTCAGCTTCAGGATAAAAAATATCAGGAGTTTCAGGGCAAACTGATCCCGACCGTAACACCGGAGAATTTCATCGGGGTGCGGACACCGGATCTCAGAAAGCTTGCAAAGGAACTGGGGAAAAGAGAGGACATCCGGACGTTCCTGGATGATCTGCCGCATACGTACTTTGATGAAAACCAGCTCCATGCGTTTATCATTTCCGACATCAGGGATTACGGGACGTGTATGCAGGAAGTGATCCGGTTTCTGCCGTATGTCGATAATTGGGCAACCTGTGATCAGATGTCGCCCAAAGTGTTTAAAAAACAGAAAGAAGACCTGCTTACACATATCAAAGAATGGATCGTGTCCAAAGAAACGTACACGATCAGATTCGGTGTAGGAATGCTGATGCAGCATTTCCTTGATGCGGATTTTGATTTGATATATCCTGAGATGGTGGCGGAGATCCGATCGGAAGAATATTATGTTAACATGATGCTTGCCTGGTATTTTGCAACCGCTCTGGCAAAACAGTATGATGCGATCCTGCCTTTCATAGAAGAGAAACGGCTTGATCCCTGGACCCATAATAAAACGATTCAGAAAGCGGTCGAAAGTTTCCGCATCACACCGGAACAGAAAGCATATCTGAAAAGTCTAAAGATAAAAGGAGAAAAACGATGAAAATGATTCAGACAGACAAGGCACCTGCGGCAGTCGGTCCGTATTCACAGGCAGCTGTGATCAACGGGATGGTTTATACATCCGGACAGATCGCGCTGGATCCGGAAACGGGAGCGATGGTCGGAACAACAATCGAAGAGCAGGCGGAGCAGGTCATGAAAAATCTGACCGCGATCCTGGAGGCTGCGGGAACGTCGCCGGAAAAAGCCGTTAAGACACTTTGCTTTCTTACGGATATGAATGATTTTGCTGCTTTTAACGAAGTGTATGCCCGTTATTTTACAGGTAAGCCGGCAAGATCATGCGTAGCCGCTGCATCCCTTCCGAAGGGGGCAATCTGCGAAGTGGAAGTGATCGCGGAGATCTGAAAAGACAGAGGAGTATTAAAATGAAAACGATTGAAGAAATCAGAGGGGAATACATTGATCTGATTAACAAAGATCCGGAAAAGAACAAAGCCGGTGCGCTTGCGCTGAAAGCGAACATGGAGCGCTCGCCTTTATATTTCCACGACCGTTTTGCTTCGCAGAACGTGCACATTCCGAGACTGTATTCCGAGGAGATGGCAGCGCAGTTTGACGGCATTGTCAAGACGACCTACGGGATCCTGGAGAAGGTGATCCGGGAATATCTGACTCATGAAGATTACCGGAAACTGTTTCCGTTCTCAAAGGAACTGGAAGAGATGATCCTGGTTCCGAACGGTTATGATTCCGTTCTTCCGATTGCAAGGTTCGATATCTTCTACCATGAAGATACCGGAGAGTTTTATTTCTGCGAGATCAACACGGACGGAACCAGCGGGATGAATGAAGACCGGCTGCAGGATGAGATGATCCTGGATAATCCTGCACATCAGGAAATGCGCCGTAAATACCACTTCCGTACGTTTGAATTATTCGACAGCTGGGTCAGCTGTTTTATGAAACTGTACAGAACCTACGACAAACAGGTGAAAAATCCGAACGTTGCAATTATTGATTTTCTTGATAAGGGAACCTATCGGGAGTTCCAGGAATTTGCGAGACATTTCCAGCGTGCCGGAGTTGACTGTGAGATCTGCGATATCAGGGATCTCCGTTATAAAGACGGAAAACTCTGGTCGCCGAGCGGACATGTGGTTGACGCGATCTACCGCCGTGCCGTTACAACGGATATTATGGAGCATGCGGACGAGCTGCAGGATTTCCTGCAGGCGGTGAAAGATCAGGCGGTATTTCTCTGCGGTTCCTTCTGCACACAGATCGTGCATCACAAATATATTTTCCACATCCTGCACCTTCCGCGTACGCAGCAGTTTTTGACCGCCGAGGAGCAGGAATTTGTCAAGGCGCATGTTCCGCTTACCGTGCCGTTTGAAGAGGCATATATTTCTGCGGAGGATGTGATCGCAGAGAAAGATAAATACATTCTCAAACCGGAGGATTCCTATGGCTCGAACGGAGTCTATGCCGGAGTCGAGTATTCACAGGAAGAGTGGGACAAGATCGTCCGTGACGTCTACGGAAAGGGATGCATCTGCCAGCGCTATGTTCCGCAGTTTTCTTCGCCGAATATTGATTTTGCGTTTGGAGACGGACAGTGGCATTCCTATATCAGCATGGCGGGATTGTTTGTATATAACGGCAGCTTTGCCGGTGTATTCTCCCGTATCGCAGAAGGAAGCGGCATCATTGCTTCTTACCGGAACGAGCGGACACAGGTAACGTACGTCGTTTCGGAACGCACGGATGTTGAATAAAAAAGGATAACTGATAAGACATGACAACAAAAGAAAAACTGATCCGGCTGCTGGAAGATAATGAGGGAGACTTTCTGTCCGGCAATGTCATCGCGGATAAACTTGGAATCACGCGGGCTGCTGTCTGGAAACAGATCCGGCAGCTTGAAAATGATGGTTACCGGATCGAAGGAATTCGTAATAAAGGATATCGTCTTGCCCCGCTTTACGATGTGATCAGCGCCGAAAGCGTCTCAGGTTTTCTGAAGGAAACAAAAGGCGTCGTAAAACTCGAGGTGCATGATTCCGTCGGCTCTACCAATACGATGCTGAAGGAAAAGGCAGCGGAGCTGCCGGACTGGTATGTGATCGTTGCAGGAAACCAGACAGCGGGAAGGGGCAGAGCAGGGCGAAGCTTTTTTTCTCCGGAAGGGACGGGGATTTATTTAAGTCTTTTGCTCCGGCCGGATATTCCGGTCACTGACGCAGGAAAACTGACAACGGCAGCGGCAGTTGCCGCCTGCAGAGCGATCGAAGAGTGTACGGATGCGAAGCCACTGATCAAGTGGGTCAATGATGTCTTTGTAGATGGAAAAAAAGTCAGCGGGATCCTGACAGAAGCCTCGGTCAATTTCGAGACCGGAGAGGCGGACTGGATCGTTACCGGGATCGGGCTGAATGTATATGAACCGGAAGGCGGATTTCCGAAAGAGCTTTCAGAGATTGCCGGCTCCATTGTCAAAGAAAAACAAAAAAATCTGCGCTCCCGCCTTGCTGCATCTTTTATCGAGCACTTTTATCGGATCAGCAAAGATCTTTCCGGAAACACATTGCTGAAAGAATATAAAGAACGCTGCTTTCTGATCGGAAAAGAGATTGACGTTCTCCGGGGAGAAGAGATGATCCCGGCGACGGCGCTCGATCTGACGGGAAACTACGGACTTCTTGTCAGTTACAAAGACGGCCGCACGGAAGTACTTTCCGCCGGCGAAGTCCGCGTACGGCCGGTAAGGTAAATATAATCACCGGGGACGGTTCAGCAGACAGGGGGCAAAAACATGATCATGAAAACGGAGCTGCCGATCAGCAGCTCCGTTTTGCAGAAGTCTATTTGGAATTTATTACTCCTCCTCACCTCGTGCGAGGGCTTCAGCCTGCATTTTCTGAATATCAGGGAATTTTGAAATCATTGGTTCGATGTCCTTGTTTCTCTTCTTCCGGTCTATGTAATTCTTTGTAATCTTATATACCAGCGGGAACAGGCTCAATACACCGATCAGGTTCGGGATTGCCATCAGACCGTTGAATGTATCGGAGATATCCCATGCAAGTTTCAGATCCATGGTTGCACCTACAAAAATGAAAAGTACAAAGAAGATCTTGTATCCGATCGTCGCTTTTTCTCCGAAAAGATATTCAAATGCCTTAGAACCGTAATGGCTCCATCCGAGAACCGTTGAGAATGCAAAGAAGAGCAGTGCGATCGCAACGAATGCAGGACCGAAACCTCCGAAGAGCGTTCCGAACGCCTGTCCAACCAGCGTTGAGTCGGAAGCGTGAGCGAAAGCCACCGCTTTTGCTCCGGTATTCAGATCGATGACACCGGAAGTTAAAACAACAAGAGCGGTCAGTGTGCAGACGATGATCGTATCTGCAAATACTTCGAAGATTCCCCACATACCCTGTCTTACAGGCTCTTTAACATTGGAGTTGGAGTGGACCATAACGGAAGAACCAAGGCCGGCCTCATTTGAGAAGACACCACGTTTCATACCATAGGTCAGCGCCAGCGCAATACCTCCGCCGACGATACCGCCTCCGGCGGCCTTAAGACCAAATGCGCCTTTAAAGATTGAAACAAATGCAGGACCGATGTTTCCTGCGTTCACGCAGATAACAACGATTGCCGCAACAATATAAACGATTGCCATAAACGGCACGATCTTTTCTGTTACATTCGCAACGCGCTTAAGACCGCCTAAGATGATCAGCGCGCCGACTGCTAAAAGGACAAGACCAACAACCCATGACGGAATGCCGAATGCTGCATCCATGTTCGCTGCGATGGAGTTGATCTGGCTGGCATTACCGATACCGAAAGAAGCCAGGATGCAGAAGCATGCAAACAGAATCGCGAGGATCTTACCGATCCATTTGAGGAGTGAGCCGGTCCATGGAGCTTTCTTGCTTCCTTTATATCCGCCTAGACCGTCCTGCAGATAGTACATTGCACCGCCGGACCACTCGTCATGTTTATTCTTTCTTCTGAAGTAAATACCAAGGATATTCTCTGAATAGTTCGTCATCATTCCAAAGAACGCAACGATCCACATCCAGAAGATTGCGCCGGGTCCACCAATCGCGATCGCGGCTGCAACACCGACGATGTTTCCTGTTCCGATCGTTGCCGCCAGCGCGGTGCTGAGCGCCTGGAACTGGGAGATCGACTTATCATTCTTCCCCGTATGTTTTGTAATGTGTTTGTTGGTAAAGACACTTCCAATCGTATTTTTCCACCAGGTCGGAAGGTGGGAGATCTGGAACACTTTTGTAAGGAGCGTCATAAAGATACCGGTTCCGATCAACAGGATCAGCATCGGAATGCCCCAGACAAAACCATTGATACTATCGTTAAACTTTGATAACCGATACAGGTTATTTCTGTCAAGCGTCACCGTATTTTCTTTTGCGGAAACGTCAAGCGCTTCTGCAACACGGGCAGACGAGCCGCCTTCCGGGGATTCGATCATGACCGAACCCGAATCCAGTGTGAAAGTGACTTTCCCATCTTCCAGTGTGAAAGAACCCTGATAAGCAAAGGTGGTGTTGTCGCTTTCCGTGTCTTTACCCTGAAGACTGAAAGCTGCGGTTCCGTCCTGAATCGGCGTTTCAATATCCTCTTGAAGAAGGACACTGTTTTCAAAGGAATCTTTGAATGTCCAGGTGATCGTATCGTTCTCGATACGATCCAGAGTAATACTGAGGTCGCCGCCCCATGGATCTTCGCCTGTGTATTCCCAATTCGTATACTTGGAATAATCCGTTTCAGACGGGGCAGCAGATACTGTAAATGCCGACAGCATGAATGTCAGGCAGAGGACAACAAAAATTGATAAAGCCCATTTCCTATTCCTACGCATTTTTTCTCTCCCTTTTTTTTCAAAACAAAAATGCCGGGTATGCTTCCGGCACATCCGACAAATAAAAGAAAGATATCGTAAAAAAAATACGATTCAAATTTCTGTCCTTTTGCCTGAGAGATTCGCCCTTTTCAGAACTTGCCCCTTTGGCCCCCGATTTAACGGATGTCTCCAGAATTCCATCCCTGTGCAGTTCCTATCATGCTGACTCCTGAAAGTGTTACTTCTTCGGCTGGGCAAAACGCCCACTCTCCTACACAGTTCACCTGGCAATATTCAATTAACAAGAGACGCAGAGCACTGCGTCATAATGAAGCATAATACAAGAAAGAAATAAGAATTGCAACTAAAATATTCAAAACGGTTTTGAGGAAGAGTCAAAACCAAAAAATATTATTTGATGCTGTATTTTTCCTTCATTCTTCTTTCGATATCCTCATAACGGGTTTTGAAGTCCCGCGAAGATACCGTCTTGCAGCCCTGGCCCATCGTTACGACCTGTTCGACGTTGTCTGATGTTACGACCGCAATCTTTATCTTCTCCTTTTTGGCTTGCAGGAGCGCGCGGATTCCGGCAGGCATACGCAGGGTCTCCGGAGTATCCTTTTTGCCTTCTTTGCTGAAGAGCGTAACAAAACGTTCGATATACTGGTCAGCCGTTTGTTCTTCGGCCGTATATACGATCCGGATATTCTGATAATCCGACATTTCTCCGGGGCGGCCTTTGACCTTATAGGCATCAAATACGGCGATCACCTCTCCGCTTACCATTGAGCGGTATTTGCTCAGGATCTCAACCAACGCATCTCTTGCGCTGTCGATATTGGAAGCGGCAAGCGCTTTCAGTTCCTCCCATGCGAAGATCACATTGTATCCGTCTACCACCAATACATCCGCTTCTTCCAAAGGAAACGCGCCGGCAATCGTTTTAGATGGAGCGGAAGCTTTTCCGGACTTTCGGTTCAAACCGGAAATCTTTACGGTTTTTCCTCCGGCTTCATATGTCTGTACGGTCGCGCCGTCGATACCGAATTCTTTTCGGCTTCTCTTACCTTTTCTGCCTGCACGGCTCTGGGAGTTGGAGATTGCATTGATGATCGCATCTACCTCATCTGTTCCCAGTGCCTGCTTGGAAACCGAGCGCGCATCCGCTGCAGATTCTCTGGAAATCAGCGGAAGGTCGCCGGCCCTGTTGTCCGTCCCGTCAAAAGAAAGATGCATATAGTCATAAACTTCGTCCCATGGGACGATATGGCCTGCGCCGTTCTGGCAGAAGACGGAGTCCGGTGTATTGCGAAGATCGTTTTCCGGATCATAGCCTCTCTCCAGGATGACTTCTTCCGCGTTATGACAGTCTCCGTATCCGTCGGGAATCAGGCTGATGCTTCCGAGGCCTTTGGTGTAGGAGGCGAGTTCTGCCGGATAATCTTTCAGCGCGGAAACCGGGCCTCGTCCATTGATGACCGAAAGGTCCGTTTCCATATTTAATTCCGGAGCAGAAAAGACCGCGTGCATCTGATCCAGATCGGTCAGCGCTTTTCCGACACTGGCAGTCGGAACCTCCAGAGAAAACTGATAAAACGGTTCGAGAAGAACACTTTCCGACATCATCAGTCCCTGGCGTACTGCACGGTATGTCGCCTGACGGAAGTCCCCGCCTTCGGTATGTTTCAGATGTGCTTTTCCGGCGATCAGTGTGATCTTCATATCGGTGATCTCTGCACCGGTCAGAACGCCCCTGTGTCTGCGCTCGGATAAATGCGTCAGGATCAGGCGCTGCCAGTTCTTGGCAAGCCGGTCAGAAGAAACATTGGTCGCAAACGAAAGCCCGCTGCCTCTTTCTGCAGGTTCCAGCAGCAGATGCACTTCCGCATAATGCCGGAGCGGCTCAAAGTGACCGACCCCGATGACCGGGGTGGTAATGGTTTCTTTATAGACAATATTTCCGGAGTCAAAGCCGACCTCGAGTCCGAACCGTTCTTTTAAAATCGTTGTTAAGATCTCAAGCTGTACTTTTCCCATCACGGAAACATAGATGTCCCGTTTTTCTTCGTCCCAGTAAATGGACAGTTCCGGACTTTCCTCTTCCAGCGTTTTGAAGATCGGCAGGATCTTTACCGGATCGTTCGCGCGGTCTGTCAGGACACGGTAGCTGAGCACCGGTGTGAGAAGAGAAGTGCCGGTTTCACGGATCTGTATGACTCCGTTTTCATCGGCAAAAAACTCCTGTCCCGCATAGCTTTCTTTTAAGCCGGTCAGTGCACAGACATCCCCGGCGGACGCGATCTCCTGCAGGTCATATTTTTCGCCGGAATAATACCGGAGCTGGTTGATCTTGGATTCTTTTTCTCCATCCGGCAGGAGTGTTTTGTTTTTTATAGATCCGCCGGTGATCTTCACAAAGGTCAGGCGGACGCCGTCCTTTTCCCGGCTGACTTTATAAACCTGTGCGGAAAAATCCTGCGGATACTTTGGTTCGAGCGTGAAAGCATCCATGACGGTTAAAAGGTCTGCAACGCCTTCCTGTAAAAGGGCAGAGCCGAACAGGCAGGGAAAAAGCTTTCTCTCTCCGATCAGTGCGCGGATCGTCTCCTCGGAAACCGATTCTGTGTTCAGATACTCTTCCATTGCCTCTTCGCTGCACATGGCGATCTGCTCATAGCTCTCGGATAAAGCCTTCGCATCAGAGGATGGCACGGCTTGTACTGCAGCGGCAGTTTCGGCTGCAACCTGCTTCGCAACAGCGGTAAAGTCCACAGCGCCGTCACCTGCCAGCTCTTTCATTGCACGCAGAAGAGCTGCTTTGTCCGCGCCGTCGCGGTCCATCTTATTGAAGAATATAAAGGTTGGAATCTGATATTCAGAAAGCAGTTTCCAGAGGATTTTTGTCTGTCCTTTGATCCCGTCGTCCGCGCCGATTAAAAGGACAGCATAATCGAGAACTCGCAATGTGCGTTCTGTTTCGGCGGAAAAATCCGCATGGCCGGGGGTATCGATCAGAACAAATGAAGTATCACCAAATGCAAAACGCGCTTGCTTTGAAAAGATCGTGATACCGCGCTGCCGTTCCATTTCATTGTTGTCCAGAAAAGAAGCTCCTTTATCTACACGGCCAAAACTTCTCAGCGTGCCGCTTAAATAGAGGAGTGCTTCCGAAAGTGTTGTCTTTCCGGAATCCACATGCGCGATAATTCCGATTGTCAGTTTTTTATTTATGTTATCTGTCATAATCTTAACCTTGATTACAGATACAAATATTGGAGATGTGTACTGTTTATATATATTTGAGGAGGCTGATGTTGCAGCGTCCTTTCCGGCTGGTCGAGGCGACACCGTCGTAAATAAATTTGCCGAAGCCGCGGATGACCAGCTCATCCCCTTCGTTCAGCTTGTGTCCTGCGGAACTGACTGCCCGTCCGTTGATAAATACCTTGTCATCGGCGAGCAGTTTCTTAGCAGCCTCCCGGTTGATCCCGGCAGCGCCTGCCACGATCAGATCGATCCGTTCGGATGCGGTGTTGAGATGGAGCGCCTGAAATTCCGGAGCCAACTCCGGCACATCTCCTTCCACCTCTTCGCAGATCACATTCGTATGGCGGATCTGCGACAGGCTTTCGCACAGAAACGAAACGATACTGTCGAGACAGAAGACCCAGGCTTCCTTGCCGCGGACGATGATATCTCCTGTCAGTTCCCGTTCGATACCGAGCGCCATCAGCGAACCCAGGTAATCGCGGTGTGAAAGTTCTTCCGAAAACTTTTCGGATTTCGGACGGATGTGCAGGATCCGGATCGGATCTTCGAACGGATATCCGAATTCATCCTCGCTTCCAAACACGGCGATCTTTCGTATCGCCGACTCCGTGCCTCCAAAAAGAGTAACGGGAACCGGAAGCTCTCCGCGCATCGAAAGCAGCGAACTCTGTTCCAGCGGCGTAAGAAAGCGGGAATAAGTATATATAAATTGAGTATCTGCCCGCGTGGCCAAATCAAATATTCGGTTTTTAAATAATTCTTCGTCAGTCATTATACGCTTGACAGCTGCCGTAATTATTCCGGCAGCCTGACAACTCCTCATAATCATTAGCTTGGTTATTATATAAATATAACCATCTGCGCTTTGGCGCACTTTAATGAAAGTTGACTATCAGTATATCATAAAACAGGTATGGAATTCGAAGAAAGTATGCTAAACTTCTTTTATCATGATCGTAGGAGAGGAAAATAATGAAGTACAGAAACGATAAACATGGTGAACCGATCTCGATCCTGGGATACGGATGTATGCGGTTTACGAGAAATGGAAAAAATATCGATTTCGAAAAAGCGGAGAAAGAGCTTTTACAGGCTTTCAACAACGGCGTGAATTATTTTGACACCGCTTATATTTATTCGGGAAGCGAGGCTCTGATCGGAGAGATTTTTGAAAAGAACGGAATCCGTGAAAAGCTCAATATCGCGACGAAGCTTCCGCAGTATCTGGTGGGCAGCCTGCAGACGGCGGACCGTTATTTTAACGAGGAGTTAAAACGTTTACGGACGGACTACATCGATTATTATCTGATGCATATGATCACCGATATCAATCAGTGGGAAAAGCTGAAAAAAATCGGAATGGAGGACTGGATCGCGAAGAAAAAAGAAAGCGGACAGATCCGCAACATCGGATTTTCCTATCATGGGGACAGCGAAAATTTCATCAAAGTCTTAAATGCTTATGACTGGGATTTTTGCCAGATCCAGTACAATTATGTGGATGAACATACGCAGGCGGGCGTGGAAGGACTCAGGGCTGCAGCTGAAAAAGGAATCCCTGTGATCATTATGGAACCGCTTCGCGGAGGCAAGCTCGTCAATCTTCTTCCGGAAGAGGCGAAGAAACTGATCAAAGAGGATCCTTCCGGATATTCTGCTCCGGAACTGGCGCTGCGCTGGCTCTGGAATCAGCAGGAAGTGACCTGCGTGCTTTCGGGTATGAATTCCCTTGAGATGGTGAATGAGAACTGCCGCGTTGCAAGTGAAATGGAAGCGGGAGCGTTTACGGAAGAAAACCACAAGCTGGTACAGAAGATCCGCGACATCTTCCTTGCGGCAACGAAGGTCGGATGCACGGAATGTCGCTACTGTATGCCGTGTCCGAAAAATGTAAATATTCCGGCAATCTTCCGCTGCTACAATTTAATGTACTCGGAAAATAAATCTTCGGGCAGAAAAGAATATTATCAGACCGTTGCTTTGAACGGAGATCCGTCCTTTGCCAGCCAGTGCATTCAGTGCGGAAAGTGTGAGCAGCACTGTCCGCAGCATATTCCGATCCGGGAAAAACTGAAGGAAGCGGATAAGGCGCTCCGTCCGTTCCCAATCGGCATCGGACTGAATATTGTAAGGCGGTTTATGCTGAAGAAGAAATAATGCGCTTGTTGATTAATTACCAAGCAGAAAATCGATGAACTGCTGGGCGGTCCGGCCGCTTCTTCCGCCATGCCGGATCTCCCATTGATCCGCTTTCTGGAACAGTTCCTCTTCGGATAACGTGATCTCCGGGTGCTGTGCAGCCAGAGCGGAGATGATATTGTAATATTCCTGACGGTCCGGTTTGAAGTAGCCGATCGCAAGACCGAAACGGTCGGACAGAGAACGGCGCTCCGCCATGGTATCGACCGGATGCACATCGTCATCATCAATCTCTTTCCGGTCGCTGAAGGTCTCGCGCAGAAGATGGCGCCGGTTGGAGGTCGCATAGATCAGAACATTGTCCGGACGGACTTCCAGGTCGCCTTCGATCACGGCTTTCAGATATTTGTATTCCGTTTCCGCTCCCTCGAACGAAAGATCATCCATGTAAATAATAAAGCGGTAGTTTCTGCCTTTGATAATACTGATGATATCCCGCAGGTACTGGAATTCATGTTTATAGACTTCAATGATCCGAAGACCGTGTTCGTAATAATGGTTGATCAATGCCTTGATGCTTGTGGATTTTCCTGTGCCGGCATCCCCGTAAAGAAGCACATTGTTCGCGGGCTTTCCGGCAAGAAATGCCTCAGTGTTGCGGATCAGCTGATCTTTCTGGATCTCGTATCCGACCAGATCTTCCAGCCTGACATCGCTGGTCACCGTGATCGGGATCAACAGGTCATCTTTTACGGAACTGGTATCCGTTTTGTCGAGATCGGCGCGGATCGTACGTGAGTATGCGGTATTGATCCGGAACGCTTTGTTCATGCCGAACTGACCGACTCCGTACTTCTGATAGAATTTTACAACAACGTCATAAAGCTCATCCGCATTTCCGGTCTCTTCGATCGCCCGGGAAAGTTCCTGGATACGAACGCTGACATTGCGGTTATATACATGTTCTTTCTTTTCCACAGAGTGGTAATCCTGGATCAGTGAGAAACAGTTCAGGTCCAGTTCTTCTTCCATCAGAGAAAAATCATAATCCAGAAGTTTCCGGAAAATCTCGAAATCGTTTTTCGCAAACGCATTGACGGTTCCTTCCACACTTCCGGTTTTTTCGGATACCAGTGTGAACGGCGTCTCCGTCATTGCCAGAAGAAAGGCAATGTAGTTATGCCAGAGATTATTGTCAAAACCGTAAGTCGTCGCCACATCCAGAAGGCTGTGGATCTCCTCTAAAATGCGAGCAGCAAGATTGTCTTTGTTATAAGATCCGCTTTCGAATTCTCTGCAGATTTCGGACAGCCGGGACAGGATGCTGTCGTGGCCGATGCTGCGGTAAATGATCAGTTTGGATATCAGATTATACATTTTCGTTTCCTCGTTTTTTTTAATAATAATTGACGCTGATAAATATATTCTATAAGCCTTGCATAAACCAGCTGACTTTCAAACTGCTCGCAACGGCTCAACAAAGCCTCCGCTAACAGGTTCTAATTCGCTCGGATCGCCTAGCCTCGCGCATAAGAACCTGTAAAACGGAGTCTTGATTCGCCTAAGGACGCTCGCCCAGGTTAGGTTTGAAAGTTCAGCTGGTTTTATGCGAGGCTTGCAATAATGCGATTTAAAAAAGCTTCTTACCATTTTAACTTCAAGAAACACAAGACACAATCCCAAATTCATGGCATAATGAAAAACAGCAAAAGGAGGTTGGCTATGATCTATATTATCCGGCATGGACAAACAGAAATGAACAATGCAAAAGTGCTGCAGGGACGCAGCGATCTGCCCCTGAACGAAAAGGGAATGGAGCAGGCGGAAGAAGCCGGAAAATGGTTCCTGGAAAACGGGATCTCTTTTGACCGGATCTATTCCAGTCCGCTGATCCGTGCGGTGCAGACTGCCTTGCTTGTAACAGGCACAGCGGCCGGGGATCTGGATCGGATGCTGCCGAAAGAAAGAGCAGACTGGCCGGATCAGGTGCAGATCGATGAGCGGCTGATCGAAATGGATTACGGTCCGTATGAAGGAATGGGACTGAAAAATCCGCCTCCTGAAATTATCGCTTTCTTCAGCGATTTTCAGAATACACCGGCTCCGGATGGGATGGAGCCGCTCGAAAAAGTGGTGGAACGATCCGGACAATTTCTGGAGGATATCCGCGAGGAAGCGGCGCAGAAGAACATCCTGATCTCGACACATGCGATCGCGATGAAAGGACTTCTGGAATATCTGACGCCGGAATCGCATGGCGCATACTGGTCCAAATATGTTGGCAACTGTGATGTGTATACCGCGGAAGTGACAGCGGAAGGGTATACGGTTCCGAAAGAATTGGAGGGACCAGGCGCTTCTGCCCGCGAGGTTGGCTGCTAAAAAATAAAGAGTCATATAAAAAATGGAGATGAATACACATCTCCATTTTTTGAGCATTTTTTTAAATTTTTTTGAGAAGAATACAGATCTCCTGTTTTTGTCCCGATCAGACTCAGGCTTCAAACGGGAACTTGTACGGCAGGTTCAGTTTATCTCTCAGTCCGACCAGTTCTTTCTGAACAGCCTCTCCGACAGGAACACCTTTGTCTTTGCGGTCGAGCCATGCAAGATGTTCTTTCTCGCCTGCAGTATAGATTCTGTCATATCCCGGTGCCTTCTGACTTGCGCGGAGTGCGCGGCAGATATCACCGGCTGTCTTTTTGAAGGTCTCTTTTCCCATGAACGCATCCGGATCCACAACGAAGAAGAAGTGGCCGAGGTGGTACATCTGCGGATTGCCGTTTTCGTCTGTGCCGGTAAGCGCTTTCATGAATTTGCCGCCTGCAAGCGCTGCAGATAAGATCTCTACAACTGACGCGTATCCGTATCCTTTATATCCGCACATTTCATCTCCAGGGCCTCCGCCAAGCGGAGCCAGAGCGGCGGTGCCGTCTACCAGCATTTTCAGGATCTGCTGGGAATCGGTCAGGGTTGATCCGTCGTGCGCGACGACCATGCCTGCAGGAGTGTCTTTTCCGCTTCTTGCGTAGAACTCGATCTTTCCACGCTGCACGATGGAAGTTGCGCAGTCAAGGCAGAACGGGAAGTCCTCGTCTGTCGGCAGAGAGAACGTCAGCGGGTTCGTTCCGATCATATTTTCCACACCGAAGGTCGGTGCAATTGAAGGACGGGCGTTCGTTCCCGTGATTCCGATCATTCCTTCTTTTGCAGCCATATCGCTCCAGTAGCCTGCGATTCCATAGTGCGTGGAATTGCGGATCGCACCGCCTGCCATACCGAACTGTTTTGCTTTCTCAATCAGCATTTCCATCATGCGGTGGCTTGCGACCATACCCATTCCGTTATGAGCATCCATAACGATTGTTGTCGGAGTTTCTTTTAATATTTCAATTTCCGTAACAGGGAGCAGGGTCCCTTTATCGATACGGTCCAGATAGATTGGTTTGAACCGGTTGCAGCCGTGGCTTTCGATTCCTCTCCGGTCGGATTCCATCAGTACATCCGCGCAGATCTTTGCGTCTTCTTCCGGTACACCATATGCTTTAAATACGTCGATCATAAATGATCCGATCATATCCCATGGTACATAAGGTCTGGTTTCCATAATTGATCATCTCCCATCTCATTTAGTCTGCAACAGTTTACCATTTTGTCAGTCCGGAGTAAAGGGGCGGGACAGCGCAGGCGGCAAAGAGGAAAGGAACTTCTTTCTCTATCAGAAAAAAACAATTGACATTCAGACAAAACTGTATTACTGTACTAATACAGTTGAACAGTCAATCGCTGAAACTGAAAAGGAGGTAGTCGATGGGATGGAATCTTGACAAAAAGAGACCCCTGTGTCCGCAGATCTGCGAACAGATCTGTGTTCTGATCTCAAAAGGTGAATTGAAGCCGGGCGACCGGCTGATGTCTGTCCGTGATGTGGCCGTTAGCGCGCAGGTCACGCCGAATACGGTACAGAAATCCTTTGAGCAATTGGAACAAAAGGGCGTGATCTATTCCAGACGCGGGTCCGGATGGTATGTTTCGGAAGAGAGCAGCCTTGCCGGAGATGTACGTGAGGATCTGATCCGCTCGAAAACAGAAACTTATGTGAAAGACATGCACTCTCTCGGTCTTACCGGAGAGGATATTCAAAAATACGTAAAGGAGTTTACGAATGAGTGAGATATTAAGATGTGAAAATCTGACAAAACGTTTCGGCCAGACGTTCGCGTTGAATGATCTTTCTCTCTCCATAGAAAGCGGGAAAATCATCGGCCTGCTTGGCCCGAACGGAGCCGGAAAAACGACACTGATCAAGATCATTAACGGCCTGCTGACGCCGACATCCGGTCAGCTTCTGATCGAAGGAGAAAAGCCGGGACCGTCAACAAAAGCAAAGGTCAGCTATCTTCCGGATACGGAATATCTGTATCACTGGATGAATGTGGAGCAGATCGTTTCCATGTTCACCGACTTTTACAAGGACTTCCGGCCGGATCTTGCATATGAGATGCTTGAGCGTCTCGGCATCAGCCGGAAAGCAAGACTGAAAACCTTATCCAAAGGAAACAAGGAAAAGATGTCTTTGATCCTGGTCATGAGCCGTAACGCGAGATTCTATGTTTTGGATGAGCCGATCGCAGGTGTCGATCCGGCGACGCGAGACTATATTATCAGCACGATCATCAACAACTATAATCCGGAATCTTCGGTGCTGATCTCGACACACCTGATCTCCGATATTGAAGAGGTCCTGGATGAAGTGATCTTTATCAAGAACGGACGGATCGTGCTTCACAGTACAGTGGATGAAATCCGTGAAACCCATCAGAAATCGGTGGATGAACTGTTCAGGGAGGTGTTCGCATGGTAGGAAAACTGATCAAATATGATTTTCGCTCATTTTTGCGGCTGCTTCTTCCGGTTCAGCTGATCATTATCGGAATCGCAGCTCTTAACCGGATCGTGCAGATCTTTGAAACCGACGGGACGGCATACCGCATTGTTTTTATATCTTCAGCAGTCCTTCTCGGCGTTGCATCCGTTGTTGCGCTTGTGATGTGCATCATCATCGCAATCGTGAGATTTTATCAGGGGCTGTACTCGAGCGAAGGCTATCTGAGCCAGACGCTCCCCGTGACGGCAGAGCAGCATATTGTCTCGAAAATGATCGTCTCGATGATCTTTGAGATTGGAACGTTCTTTGCAATCTTTCTTGCTTTAAATGTAGCAGCACTTGGAGAGGTTGGAGTCGAAGTCTACAAAGCCGGCGGATATTTGTTTGGGAAATTTGTTGAAATGGTACATGGACACATCGTCCTGTATATCATAGAGGCGGTTGTCCTGCTTCTGGTTACGGAAGCGACAACACTCCTGATGTTCTACTTCTGCATTTCGATCGGCCAGCTGGCCAACCGGAAAAAAATCCTGCTTGCCTTTGGCGTATTCTTCGGACTGTATGTTCTGGCACAGATTTTCGGAACGCTGATGATCATTACAGGAACGTTTATGGCAGAAAGCCCGTATTGGCAGAACCTGGCACGGGATATTATGGAGTGGTTTAATCTTCACAGAATCGCGGGCGTCCATATCTTTATGTGCAGTGCGATCGTTCTGAACGCGGTCTTCGGACTGATCTATTTCCTGATCTCGAAGTCCATTATGAAGAAGCATCTGAATTTGACCTGACAGGAGGTGAGCAGTATGAAAAAAATGATAAAACTGATCCCGCTTGCGGCGATGCTTGCAGCGATGGCTCTGATGCTTTGCTCCTGCAAGGCGCTGGATGAGAAAAAACTGAACCACGGGATCTTTACAAATGCTGATAAGACAACACTGGAATATCGTGGAGAAACCTACGTCTATGTTATGAATGCAAAGGAAGACGGGGGTCTCGGAAACAGTATTTTCTTCCTTAACGACGAAGATATGGCAATTGGATACGCAACGGAGGAGGACGTACCGGTATTGCTCGCATCCACATTTGGAGAAGAGATTTACGGCAAAGTGGAAAACGGAAAAGCCCCTGTGTTTCTGTCCCTTTATAGTCATACGAATGAAAAGGTGAAGGAACCGTCTCTGGCATATTTCTGCAGGGAAGATCTTGCTCCTTCGTTTCAGAAAATAATCAGCAGTGTAAAGATCGACCAGCTTTATCTAGATAACTATGAACTGGAACCGGCAATGGGTGAGTATGGATGGATGCATGAGCTGATCGATGACGAAACGAAGGCTGTCATTGAGAAGACGATTTCCCGCAGTTTCAATCCCGTAACGGATCAGAAAGACTTCAAAGATATTAAAAATGTTTCGGAGCAGTGCCTGAATCTGAATCGCTGTGATAAGGATCTACAGTTTACAGATCGGAACACTGTACAGATAATAAAGACATCAGGAGAGTCAAATAGTTATTACATCGCGGCTTCTGACAGCTGGCTTTCCATGGATTACTACAACAGCGGCGCATTAAAAAATGTTATCTGGTATCGTGTTGCGGACAGCGATGTTCCTCAGATCGATGCACTGTTCCGGAAATATAGTGAGAATCTGGATTATCTGTATCTGGACGATTGACAGAAATAAAACGGAATCGCAGGCGGCTTTGAAAAAAGCCGCCTGTTCTTTGTCTTGGAAAAATTATAAAAAATAAGGAAATATTGCAAGAAAGAAACTGTCGGAGTAGGGTATAGTAAAAACAAATAAAGGATAAGGAGCAAACAATATGCTTGGGATCGGAATTGATACGGGCGGCACCTGTACAGACGCGGTGATCTATGATATGGACACCAAACAGATTCTGGCGACGGGAAAGACGAATACAACAAAATCCAATCTGGAGATCGGAATCGGAAAGGCATTGGATCAGCTTCCGGAGGATCTGCTGCGGAAGGCGGAAAGCTTTTCGCTGTCCACAACGCTTGCAACCAATGCCTGCGTGGAAAACAAAGGAAGCCGCGCGAAACTGCTGGTGATCGGTCCGACCGAAGAGCTGATGCAGGGTCTGGAGGAAATTCTGAAAGGCTACGGCATCGATGATCTTTCGCAGCTTGTGGTTCTGGATGCCAAGGCGGAGAATCTGTTTTCCGAACCTTATGATCCGAACTGGGAGGAACTGAAAAAACAGGCGCCGGAGATCTTCGCGGACTGTGACTGCGTGGGCATCGTGCAGACCTTTCCGGACGCAAACGGCGGGCGTTTTGAAAGCACAGCGGTCCGGGTCCTGACGGAATCTCTTTCGATTCCTCTGACCAACGCATATGAGATCTCCAAAGAAACGGATATTCTGAAAGTCTGCGCCAGCACACTGCTGAATGCACGGCTGATCCCGCTGATCGCGGACTTTATGAAAGCGGTCCACAATGTCATGAAGGAGCGTGGGCTGGATGTGCCGCTTTCGATCGTTCGAAGTGACGGCACGCTGATGTCAGAAGAAATGGCAAAGACGCAGCCGGTCGAGACCCTGCTTTGCGGGCCGGCGGCCAGCGTGATCGGCGGATGTGAGCTGGCAGGAGAAGAGGAAGCGGTTGTTGTTGATATGGGCGGAACGACTACTGACCTCGCGCTTGTCAGAAACGGCGATCCGGTCGTTGCAAGAAGCGGGATCTTAATCGGACAGTATCGGACGTCGATCAAAGGACTGGATGCACAGGCCGTGTCGCTTGGCGGCGATACCGCAGTGCGCTTCCGGGATGGACAATTATTCCTCGATACTGAAAGGATCGTTCCAATCTCTCTTTTGGCTTCCCGCTATCCGTATGTGGTTTCGGATCTTCAGAAGATTGTAAAGGAAAAACAGCGCCATACCCGCTGGATCCATGAATTCTTTGTTCTGCAGAAAGATATTTCGGAAAAGCAGGGATATACAGAATATGAATATAAGATCTGCGAAGCGTTAAAAGACGGGCCTCTGATCACAAAGAAATTCCTTCAGCGCATTGACGGCGACCTTTACCATCTCGGCGCGGAGCGGCTCGAGCGGGAAGGCATTATCATCCGGAGCGGACTGACCCCGACGGACATCATGATCCTGAAAGGTGATTTTGATCTGTATGACGGAGCGGCCGCGCAGGAACTGGTGAAATACTTTGCTTTAAATATACATACGGCTGCGGCAGACATTCCGGATGCCATCTACGATCTTGTTATAAAAAGGATGTATAAAAGCATCGGCGCCTTTCTTTTGAGACAGCAGTACCCGAAGGATGAGGGCGTTTTTCCGGAGGAAATGATCTCCCGCCTGCTGGATGATTTTTATCGTCAGGCGCGGGACCGGGTAAACGGCCGTGTTGATTCCCAGGTGATCCAGATGCAGCTGAAAGCCCCGATGCCGCTGATCGGAATCGGAGCTCCGATTCATGTTTTCCTGAATCGTGTTGCAGAGCTTCTGGGAACCAAGGCAATAATTCCGGAATATGCACATGTCGCAAATGCTTTGGGAGCGATCGCAGGAAGGCGGATCGCGCGGATCGATCTTCCGATCACGGTAAAATACAGTGGAGGAGCCCGGGTCGGCTATGCATTTACGACAGACTGCCAGAAGCTGATCTTTGCGCATGAAAGCGACGCGCTTGAAGCGGCGGAAAAAGATGTTCTTGAGAATCTCCGCAGACGTGCGGCGTTCCAGGGAATCGGAACAGATCCGAAGATCGAACTCACATATGAACGGAAGCATATCGGAAATGTAGAAGCAGGCCTGCTGCTTGAGATCATCATCCATGCAGAAGCATCCGCACGATAATATCGGAATTAAAAAAACAAAAAAATAATATACGAACACCGGTGAGTCACTCTCACCGGTGTTTTATTTACCAAAAACTGAACCATAGTGCAGTAAAAATCTGAATTATGATTCGCTTTACGGAAACTGAATTGTCATTTATGCTGAACTTACATTAAGAATCGACCGATAATACCAATATTCAAAATAAAAATATGAATGATGATTCAAGGAGGAGCTATGAATTTTGGAGAACGTCTGAAACAGATGCTGGATGATAAAAACATGTCGATGAATGCGCTGGCAAATGAAACCGGTATCACTTACAACATGATCAAAAAATACTGTCTGACCGGAGCAGAACCGACCCTTTCGTATGCAGCAAAGATTGCGGATGTGCTGGAGATTTCCATCGACGAGCTGATGGGACACAAACCGAAAACGAAAAAAAGCATGTTCCGTGAGGTTTTTGAAGAGGACCTGACTTATATCAAGGGCTTTATGCGGAATGTCCGCCGTTTCCCGTCGAAAACTGCCGTGATCGATCCGCTCGCGGAGAAGAGCCTTTCTTATCTGGAACTGAACCGGGAAGTCAACCGGTTTGCGAATGCGCTGAATGACAATGGCGTAGGTTTTCAGGATGTTGTGCTGTATCAGCTTCCGAACAGCATGGAATATCTGTACTGCTATCTGGCACCGCAGAAACTCGGTGCAGTCAACAGTCCGGCAAATTACAATTTTTCCCCGGGAGAGAGCTCCGTCTGCATGGATACCAGCAAACCGAAAGTCTACGTTTATGACAGCAGTTTTAAAGAGCAGTCGGTAAAAGCCCTGGAGATGGCGCAGGAGAAACCGCAGATCGTGATCATGGTTGGTGCGGGAGAAGTTCCGGAAGGACATTATGCGTTTGCTGATTTTGTAAAAGGCTATCCGGAAAGTGAGCCGATGACGGACTATGTCCCGCATATGTATGATGAAGCGATGCGTCTTTACACCTCGGGAACGACAGGAAGACCGAAGGGCGTACCGCTGTTCCATGCAAATGAAGTCATGAGCGCACATGATGTTATGATGCATTTCCCGATGAACCTGACAGATATTTCAATGAATACAACACCATGGTTCCACAGAGGCGGCATCCATTCCGGCGGACCGTGTCCGACGTTTTATGCAGGCGGATGTGTTGTGATCATGCGGAACTTCCAGAGTCTGCTGACACTGAAGTATGTGGAAAAATATAAAATCACCTTCCTGATCGGCGTACCGTCCATTATCCGGATGCTGCTTCGCCACCAGGAAAAATATAAAGCAGACCTTTCCAGCCTGAAGGGCATCATAACGATGGGAGCGCCGTTTGAGCGCGCGGACTGTCTGAAAGTCCATGAGCTTCTGACACCGAATCTCTTTAACGGATACGGAACCTCCGAGACGTTCTGGAATACCTTCTTAAGACCGTATGACCTTCCGGACATGGCAGGAACAGCAGGAAGATCCTGCACCGATGATGAGGTCCGTGTTGTAAAGGTTTCCGAACATGGAAAGTGCGAGCCGGATGATCTCGCAGCGATGGATGAAAGCGAGACCGGCGAGGTTATCATCCGTACGCCGAAATCTTCTTACTGCTATTACAACAATCCGGAAGAAGATGCGAATAAATTCTATAAGGGATGGATGTACACCGGTGATCTTGCGACCTGGGATAAGAATCAGTTTATTACGATCTCCGGACGTAAGGACGATATGATCATCTCCGGCGGAGAGAACATTTATCCGCCGATCATCGAAGAAGCGATCAACACCCATCCGAAGGTTGCCGCATCCGCTGTAACAGGAGTTCCGGATGCCGTCAGAGGAGAAGCGGTCGTTGCGTATATCGTTCCGGAGGATGATTCACTTACCGTTGGTGATCTTGTGGATCACTGTAATGAGTCGGATATGCTTTCCGGTTATAAGCGGCCGAGATACTACCGTTTCGTGAAAGAACTGCCGATGACAGCGACCGGAAAACTGCAGCATTATATCGTCAAAGAGATGGCACTGACTGATATGGAAAACGGCAGGCTGAAACTGGCAATGAAATAAAGCGCCCCTGTTTGTTGCCTTCGTCCGGATTTCTGTGTATACTGTGTGACAAAATTTGAAAAAAGGACGAACACTATGAGCAAAAAAAGAATTTTGTGCTTCGGAGATTCCCTGACCTGGGGATACGATCCGCAGACACATGTAAGATTTCCGGAGGAGAACCGCTGGACGCAGGTCGCACAGAAGCTTCTCGGAGAAGAGTATCTGATCATTGAAGAAGGGCAGAACGGACGAACGATCGCAACCGACGACCCTGCAGAGGGAGAAAAGAACGGGCTTCTTTATATCGGCCCCTGTCTGGAAAGCCAGCGGCCGCTGGATCTGGTCATTGTCATGCTCGGATCCAACGATTGCAAGAAGAAATTCAATTATTCCGGTATGGATATCGCAGGAGAGCTGCAGATCCTTGTGGAAAAAATCACGACTTACAATCACTTCCGGTGCAGGGATGAGTTTAAAATCCTTCTGATCTCGCCGCCGCATATCGGTGAGTCGATCCGGGATTCCTGGCTGGGCGACTGTTTCGGCTACGAAAGCGCCAGAAAGCTTTCCATGGAGCTGGCACCCTGGTATCAGAAAGTCGCGGACATGTATGACTGTCTGTTCCTGGATGCGGCAGATTATGTGAAGGCAAGCACGATCGACGGCTGCCATCTGGATGCGGAAAACCAGAGAAAATTCGGAGAAGTGATTGCCGGATTTATCAAAGAAAATCTATAGGAATCATTTATAAAACAGTAATGGCTGCCCATCCGGCAGCCATTGTTCCTGTTTGTATTAATTTGAAAAGAAGAAGAAAAGATTATAACTATTTGCCGTATGTTTTCTCTGTTGCATCTACAGAATATACGATTGCTCGGAAATGCGCTATCATCTTTTAGGTTGTCTGCGTACAAGTTCAGGAATGAAGCAGTATTCCCTTTTTTGTATCGTAGACCAGCCGGCCTTCTTTTCCGTCCAGAATGTAGGTGATCGTAATACGGTTTCCGTTCCGCTCCGAACCTGTAATTTCCGCAAGGCTCAGCGCCTGCGCTTCTTTCAGGACAGCCTTCTTTTCTTCATCGTATTCCGCAACATTATCGCTTGTCATATATACGGATCCGCAGAGGTGATTCAGCATACAGAGCGCGCGGCGCTGCTCTTTCGAAAGCTTGATGTCGTTATCCCTCAGCAGGAAGACATCCGGATCGCAGCGGAAGACACTGCCGTCCATATGAGCCCGGAAGATCGTGTTCTGCAGAGTGATCTTGGTTGAGATCCGCTCCCTGTGCATTGGCTTCATGTAGAAAACGTCGTCAAAGATCAGCGAGACGTCCGGACCGATCCGGCAGTAATCCACCAGATTGAAAGCGGAAGAAAGCGGAACGCCGCAGCCTAAGATCAGCTTGTCTTTCAGGATCGTCCGCAGACCTTCCATCGCCTTGCGCATGATCTCCGCTCTTGTATAGCCTTTGCCCTCATGCAGCAGAGCAGCTGCATACAGGAAATCGAGTTTAAAGAAATCAAAACCTTCATCCATGTAATAGGTCAGACATTTCGTAATATAGTCCTGCACTTGCGGAAGCCGGATATCGAGAACGACATCACCGCTCCAGTTGCTTCCTGCAAAGACCGGCTGATCATCCTCTTTATAAAGCCAGTCCGGATGGTCCTGGTAAAGCCGGCTTTTTGTTTCGCAGACAAACGGAGCGAGCCAGATTCCGGCTTTTAATCCTTTTGCGTGGATCTTATCGACGATCGGTTTCAGACCATGCGGAAATTTCACCGGATCGATATCCATCCAGTCTCCGACAAACGTCTCATATCCATCGTCGATCTGGAACAGATCAAAGTGATCGCTGTTGATTCCCTCAAGCGCTGTCAGGATCTTCTCTTCGTTGATGTCCTGATAATGCAGATACCAGGAGGTATATCCCCGTACCGGCGGAGCAGAGCAGGTACCGTAGTTTGCGAAGTATTGTGCTAAGACCTCGTTGACAGTCCCTTCGTATTCTTCAAAATCATAGAGACAGAATTCATCTTCTACCAGCTTGTATTCACAGTCACTGCGAAGCGATAAAACGCCTGCGTCTCTTTTATAGTGAACGATCAGAAAGGCGTTCTCTTCATTCAGCGAGCCGATCAGATGGGCTCTTCCGTCTTTCTTTTTCAGATATCCGTAGGTGAAACTGTGGAACTGATCTTTCTGGTAATCCATGAACCACGCGTCCCCGTAGGAATCAAAATGGAAGATCTTCCGGATGAACTTCGGGACCCGTCTGAGGTTATGAAGATGTTCGTGCAATCCGAATTCCCGGGTATCTGTCCAGGACTGGTATCCATTAATGAATACATGATCGTCCGGATCGTAATGGTACGGAACCTCAAACGAAGAGGTGATCAGTTTGATCGGGCGTTTTGCCTTGATACGGATCGTGGTGCGGTTTTCCTTTTGGCAAAGCTCAAGCCGGAGATCTTCATTCTCCGGCCCGTGTGCTCTTTTTTCAGCACCGTCAACGGTATATCTGACGGCAATATCATTTATGCTAATGTTTATCATGGTGTTCTTCCGTTTTAGCCTTTATGCGGGATTGATTATTCCTCTAAACCTTCTGCCTGATGTTCCTCTGAAATCGTCTTCATGACTTTCTTTTCGTTATACAGGCTTAAAAGCACAGCACCAAGAATACAGAAAACGATCGCGACGATTGCAACGATGCGCAGGCCGATCGGAGATGCGGTCAGGTCGTTGCTCTTCAGATCCTGTGTGGTTCCTAAAACGGCGAGAGAAGTGAAGGCGAGCATCGCGATGGACTGTCCGAGTTTCATGGCGAATGTTCTTGCTGCGAAGAACATACCCTCTCTCTTTTCACCTGTAAGGATGGAGTCTTCTTCTGCAACGTCAGCAACGATGGACTGCGGGATAATTCCGAGGAGAGCCATCGGGAACGCTGAGATAATAACGATCAGGACACCGAATACAATGCCCGGAAGCGGGATGATTCCGATGAGTGCGGTGATCAGGTATGCAAGCGCAAGGCCTAAGAAACCGATGATGACCAGTTTCTTCTTGCCGTGCTTCTTAACCATTTTTGATACGAACGGATAGAAGCAGGCGGAAAGGATTGTCATCGCTCCTAAGAATACAGTGGTATAAAATTCGTCCAGACCCATGGAAACTTTTACAAAGAACGGAAGGCCTGTCTGGAACAGGGTCAGTCCGATCCAGTATGCGATATCAGAACCTGCAAATTTCAGGAACTCTTTGTTTTTGAATGTTGCGCCAAGGCTCTTGAATGCGTTTGTTTCGCTCGGCTTTGCATCTACAAAGTCTTTTTCATTCAGCTTGAAGGTCGGGATCAGCATGCAGATCAGGGCGAAGATCGCAAGCACAATGAACCAGATCCGGTAGCTCCATCCGTAGCCGACCAGACTCTGAAGCGGGCCTGCCAGTACGAACGGAAGATAAGCGATCAGCGTTCCGAAGAAGAAGGTCAGGGAGATCGCGGTTGAGATATACATACGGTCTTCCTGTGTCTTTCCGAACTCAGAGATCAGCGCATTGTATGGTGTGCAGTACATTGTCATAAACAGATAGAAGAGGATCAGGAATACCAGGATCCAGACAATGTTGATCGTGCTGATCGTCTGGATCGGCGCGCAGAATACCAGGACGGTGATCACTGCAAACGGGATAGCAGCTCTGCGCATAAACGGGATTCGTCTGCCTTTCGGGTTCTTGCTTCTGTCAGACAGAGAAGCGATCCAGGGGTCGGTGACCGCGTCAAAGATTCGGCAGATAAAGGTAATAAGGCCAAGGACGGTCAGTACGCCGAAGATGATCAGTCCGGTCGGGATGTAGAATTTGGCGCCGCTTTCTACCGAACTGGAAGTCGGCAGATAAAACGTTACCAGCCAGGTGTTGATGATGCCTCCGAGGATGGACCATCCGAGCTGTCCGACGGCGAAGATCCTCATTTCTTTTTTAGTAAGTCTTCTGGTGTTCATAATGAAATTGTTCCTTTCAAGAGTATTGAAATACAAAGTCGGTTTTTATATGACCGCGCAGATGGAATCCATGCCTGATACAACAGACGTGGAAAGCAACCGTATTCTCTGGTTTTTGATGTGAAAACGCAGCCGGATCGCGCATACAAAAAAGCAGCACAGCTGCAAAAAAGAAAAATCAGTTCCCCCTTCTGTTACAAGCCAATATAAAACACCTTCTAAATCAATATTATAATAAGTAGAGGAGAGAACTGCAACCATGAAAGTTCCGCAGATTATCAGTTGAAAAACGGCTTCTTTTATGTTGTAATACATCGTACTGAATGAGAAAACGATAGAAAAAACAACAGAAGGAGGCGGACTTGAAAAGAATGCTGATATATCTGATCGCAGCAGTTGCGGCGATCCTTCTGATCGGCTGCGGAAGCGCAAAAAAAGGATCTTCTGCAGACAGTGCACCGGAGACAAAGAGCCTGGTCGGTTATTATGAGCTTGGATGGACGGAAGGGGATTCTGTCCAGGAGGCGGATGTCAAGGCGGTGAAAGAAGCCGGGATCGAATTTTCACTTACCGTGAACGAGGACGGAACGGCTCGTCTGGTCAGCAACGGAAAAGAGATTGACCTGACGTATGATATGGATCAGATGATCATGGAGTACAACGGGGGAAAGATTCCCTTTACATTTGAAAATGATACGATCTATCTGGAAGAAGACGGAAGACATCTGACCTTCAACCGGGAAGATTGATCAATCATGTTTTTCTGAAAAAGAAAGGGCTGCCGGATGGCAGCCCTTTTTGACGGAATGTCAATTCTTAGTTCTTTTCGATCTTGACGGCACAGACCTTGTATTCCGGAATGCATGCGATATCATCGTATACTGCATTGGTTAACAGGTTTGCATTTCCGTCCGGGAAGTGGAAGGTCATGAAGGATTCGCCTTCCGACACTTTCTTTCCGACTCTTGCAGTCGTTACCAGTTCACCACGACGGCTGGAGACTTTGACCTTGTCCCCACTCTTGACACCGATACGGTCTGCATCATGATAATTCATCTCGATGTAGGACTCGTTTACGATCTGGGTGATACCTTTGCTCTTTCCGGTCATTGCACGTGTGTTGTAGTGGTACAGCATACGTCCGGTGATCAGGATCGTCGGATATTCTTCATCCGGAAGCTCGATCGATGGTTTGTATTTTGCCGGGTAGAAGTATCCAAGACCTCTTGAGAATTTACCGACATGCATGATCGGTGTTCCCGGATGGTCTTTTCCTGTGCAAGGCCACTGGAGGCTCTCGCCTGCATCCAGTCTTGCGTGAGAGATACCTGCAAAGCTTGGTGTCAGGGATGCGATCTCATCCATGATCTCGGCGGATGTCAGCTGCGGCTGCGGGTAGCCCATTCTGTTCATGACATCGATGAAGATGTCGGTATCCAGACGCGCGTTTGTTCCAAGATCCACTGCTTTGCGGACTCTCTGTACACGGCGCTCGGTATTGGAGAAGGTTCCTTCTTTCTCTGCGTAGCTTACGCCCGGAAGTACGACATCTGCATACTGAGCGGTCTCTGTCATAAACAGATCCTGTACAACTAAGAAGTCCAGGCTGTTTAAAGCTCTTTCTACATGGTGGGTATCCGGGTCGGTAACGATCGGATCCTCGCCGAAGATATAAAGACCTTTGATCTTTCCTTCAATTGCACCCGGAAGAACTTCGGTTGCCTTAAGGCCCGGCACATGATTCAGCGTCTTGCCCCATGCTTTTTCAAATTTTGCCATGACAGCTTCATCTGCAACGTTCTGATATCCCGGGAATTTTTCCGGAAGAGCACCCATATCGCAGGCACCCTGTACGTTGTTCTGTCCGCGGAGCGGGTTCACACCGCATCCCGGTCTTCCGAGCTTGCCGACCATCATTGCCATGTTGGACATGCTCATAACGCCTTCGGTACCCGTGCTGTGCTCGGTAACACCTAAGCAGTAGATGATCGGAGCTTTTTCTGCTTTTGCATACATTCTTGCAGCAGCCTTTAAATCTTCTGCATCAATGTGGCAGATCTCTGCAACTTTTTCCGGCGTATAGTCTTTTACGATCTCTGCTAATTCTTCGAAGCCTTCGGTTCTTTCTTTGATGAACTGCTCATCGATCAGACCTTCATTGATAAAGATATTCATCATACCGTTTGCAAAGGCAACGTTGGTTCCCGGTTTGATCTTCAGGTGAATTGCGGCATCCTTTGTCAGGGTGATATCACGCGGATCCACAATGATCAGTTTTGCTCCGCGGCGTGCGGCACGGCGGATCCTTGCACCGACAACAGGATGAGCCTCTGTCGGGTTGGAGCCTACGACCATGATGACATCCGGCTCTTCCGTGATATCTTTGATCGTGTTAGTCATAGCACCGGATCCTAAGGTGATCGCAAGACCATGAACCGATGCGCTGTGGCAGACACGTGCGCAGTTATCAACATTGTTGGAGTCGAAAGCGCAGCGTACGAGCTTCTGCATCATATAGTTATCTTCGTTCGGTGCTCTTGAGCAGGAAAAGCCTGCTAAAGCTTCGCCGCCATACTGTTTTTTAATTTCGGTAAATTTCGCTGCGATCAGGTCTAATGCCTCATCCCAGGTCGCTTTTACAAACTTGCCGTCTTTCTTGATCAGAGGATCTGTCAGTCTTCCCTCATCATGAACAAACTCGAAGGAGCCGAAACGACCTTTGACGCAGAGCTGTCCGTTGTTGGAAGGACCATCCGCGCCTTCTACGGCAACGATCTTTCCGTTCTTAACGATCAGATAGAACTGGCAGCCGGTTGCGCAGTGCGGACAGGTTGTCAGAACTTTCTTTGTCTCCCATTTACGGAATTTCTTTCCGGCTTTCAGGGAAAGAGCGCCGGTCGGGCAGGCCTGTACGCAGTTTCCGCAGCTTACGCAGTTGGAATCTGCGATTTTGATACCCATGACAGGGGAAACGGTTGTTTCAAATCCTCTTTCTGTTGCTGCGATCGTACCATTGCACTGGATCTCCTGGCAGGTACGGACGCAGCGGCGGCAAAGAATACATTTGCCCGGATCATATACAAAGAACGGAGAGGAGTCATCTGCCGGGATCTGGCAGGTCTCACCGGTGAAACCTCCGCGCTCAACTTCATATTCCATCGCATACTGCTGAAGCTTGCAGTCGCCGTTTGCAGCACAGCTCATGCAATCTCCGGTATGATTGGAAAGCATCATCTCAAGGATGAATTTTCTTGATTCAAGAACATCAGGTGTATCGGTATGGACGACCATGCCTTCAGCGACCGGAGCAGCACAGGCAGTCATCAGACCGCGTGCGCCTTCCACTTCCACCAGACACATTCTGCAGGAGCCGTCCGGGGCAAGCTCTTTCATGTGACAGAGTGTCGGAATCTCAATACCAACAGACTGTGCCGCCTGTAAAATAGTTGTGCCTTCTTCTACCTGGACCTGAATGCCATCAATTGTCAAATTAATCATCTTAGGCACCTCCTATCGTTTCGTAATTGCGCCGAACTTGCAGTTTGCAAGGCAGGTTCCGCAGCCAATACATACATTGTTATCAATTACATGCGGCTCTTTCACGTTGCCTGAAATTGCATTCACCGGGCAGTTTCTTGCGCACAGTGTGCAGCCCTTGCATTTTTCAGGATCGATCCAGAACTCAAGGAGTGCTTTACAGATGCCGGACGGACATTTCTTGTCCTGAACATGAGCAAGATATTCGTCCTTGAAGCATTTGTATGTAGATACAACCGGGTTCGGAGCTGTCTGGCCGAGAGCGCAGAGGGAATTCTTCTTGATCTTATCGCAAAGGTATTCCATCTTCTCAAGGTCTTCCATCGTAGCTTCGCCCTGTGTGATCTTCTCTAAGATCTCAAACAGTCTCTTTGTTCCGATCCGGCATGCCGTACATTTACCGCAGGACTCGTCAACTGTAAAGTTGAGGAAGAATTTTGCGATGTCGACCATGCAGTTATCTTCATCCATAACGATCAGTCCGCCGGATCCCATCATGGATCCGATCGCGATCAGGTTGTCATAATCGATCGGAACATCTAAGTTATCGGCTGCAATACATCCGCCGGACGGACCGCCGGTCTGTGCAGCTTTAAATTTCTTTCCGTTCGGAACGCCGCCGCCGATCTCTTCTACGATCTCGCGCAGGGTAGTACCCATCTCGACTTCAACAAGACCGGTATTATTGATCTTGCCGCCGAGTGCAAATACTTTGGTTCCTTTGGATTTTTCAGTTCCCATGGAAGCAAACCAGTCCGCGCCTTTTGTGATGATCTGCGGGATGTTTGCCCATGTTTCTACGTTGTTCAGGATCGTCGGCTGTCCGAATAAACCTTTGACTGCCGGGAATGGCGGACGAGGTCTCGGCTCACCGCGTTTTCCTTCGATGGAAGTCATAAGAGCGGTTTCTTCGCCGCAGACAAATGCGCCGGATCCGAGTCTCAGTTCAATATCAAAACTGAAATCGGTTCCGAAGATATTTTCTCCGAGCAGACCGTATTCTCTTGCCTGAGCGATCGCAATATTCAGACGCTGTACTGCGATCGGATACTCCGCACGAACATAGATATAACCCTGATTGGAACCGATCGCATAGCCGGCTACATTTAAGGTATGAACATGGAAAAAGATATGTTTCACAAAAAAGACTTGAAAA
>CAZOHB010000003.1:0-38209 GCA_964579345.1 uncultured Parasporobacterium sp. | reverse complement strand
AAGCTTTTCAGAATAAAAAAATAACTGCACAATTATGGGCAGGAGCCTGAACGCTCCTGCCCGAATTTCACTCAGAAATACTTAGAGAAGAACGAATGGAGATCCTACCATGTATGATGTAATCGTCGTCGGCGGAGGGCCGGCAGGTATGACAGCTGCGCTGTATGCGCAGAGAAACGGAAAAAATGCTCTTGTGATCGAGAAAGCCGGCTTTGGCGGACAGATCACGCATTCTCCGAAAGTAGAAAACATTCCGGGCTTTGCCTCGGTCAGCGGCAATGAATTTGCGGACCAGATGCTCGATCAGATTCTTGCGCAGGGCGCAGAGATCGAATTTGAGACGGTCATCTCCGTGGAAAATGAAGCCGATAAAAAGATCGTAAAAACAGAAGAAGGCAGCGTCTTTGAAGCAAAGACCGTGATCATCGCTGCAGGCGTAAAACACCGCATGCTCGGTCTGGAAGGCGAAGATGAGCTGGTTGGCGAAGGCATCTCCTTCTGTGCAGTCTGCGACGGCGATTTCTTTGCCGGACAGAAGGTCTGTGTGGCCGGCGGCGGAAACTCCGCTCTTCAGGAAGCGATCCTGCTTTCCGAAAAATGCAGCGAAGTCGTCCTTCTGCAGGATCTTCCGACCTTCACCGGAGAAGCAAAACTGCAGGAAGTCCTCTTCTCCCGTCCGAATGTCAAAGGCATCACCAATCTCAAGATCAACCGTCTTCTGAAGAACGGGGAAGCTTTAAGCGGCGTGGAAGTCGAAGACCGGACGAACGGAGAAAAGCAGGAGATTTCCTGCGACGGCCTCTTTGTTGCGATCGGCCTGATCCCGGAAAACGATGCGTTTGCCGCTCTTGCGGATCTGAACGATTACGGATATTTTGACAGCGATGAGCAGTGCCTGACCAAGACCCCGGGCATCTTCGTTGCCGGCGACTGCCGCAGCAAATCGGTGCGCCAGGTAACGACCGCTGCCGCAGACGGCGCAGTCGCAGCCCTCGCAGCCTGCAGATATATCAACGGACTGTAAGACGATTCAAACGGTTTGGCTTGCCAGTTACAGATGTCTGGTTGCCGATTCAAACCGATTCAAACAGTTTTGTAAGACGATTACACCTATCTGTAAGACGATTTAAACGGCCTGGTTGCCAATTACAGCTGTCTGGCTGCCAAAGCTGCAGTATACGTTATAATTATAGACACAGAATCAAGACCCCCTAAACTGTGACATCTGATTTTGGACACAGATCAAGGGGGTCTTGCTATGTGGGGAAATAAACGGTCGGAAACGGCCGTTTTTTATACACAGAGAAGGAGTCCCCGAATCTGTGACGATTTTGACTAGACACAGATAGGCAGGGTGCCGCTGTGTGGGAAAAAACGAACCAACAGAATCGAAAAAACATCAAAAAAAGTCCGGCACACAGCCGGACTTTTAAATAACTGCCTTTTCAGTTCAACGAATATTTTTGCTGATACTCTCTCAGATAGCTCTGGAATCTCTGATCCTGACGGTAGTCCTGATTTTTATGGAACTCATGTGCGCTGAGGACCAGTTCTTCGGATTCGAGAATATCCAGCGCAACATTACTGCAGTGATCCGCGATCCGCTCATAATCAATGATAATATCATTAAATACAAATCCGTTTTCCAGTGGGCATTCCTGCTTCCGCACGCGGTCGATATGGTGAGACTTCAGCGTGTCGCAAAGATCATCGATCACGTCCTCAAGCGGTTCAACCTTCAACGCTTCCAGTACATCGTTTTTCATGAACGCACGGATTGAAAGTTCCGCGATCTCGCTGACAGCTTCTTCAAGCGTTTTCATCTCTCTTTCCGCAGCTTCAGAGAACTGTATCTTTTTCTCATTGACTTCTTCCGCCGCTTCGCCAATATTCCGCGCATGGTCGGAGATTCGCTCAAAATCGGAAAGCACGCGGAGATATTTACCCGCCTCCCTCGACTGCGCAGGGGTCAGCTCATTCGCTGTGATCTTTGTGATATAACTTCCCAGTTTATCTTCATACCGGTCCAGCGTATTTTCCAGCTCAAAGACCGCTTTCAGATCCGTCTTATTATATTCACGCCTTCCGGAAACCGCACGCAGCACACTCTCTTTTGCCTTTTCTGCCATATTGTCAATGACCATGCGGCTCTGTGCCAGAGAAAGCGGCGGATGCGCTAGCAGACGGGGCTCAAGTTTGTCCATATCTGCGCGTTCCGCAGCGGAACCCTTGTCTTCGGGAAACATTGCACATACGAGCCTCTCCAATAGAGGTATCGCGGGGGCCAGGAACAGTACAATCGCCAGTCGATACAGGGAGTTCAACAGAGCGATCGAAACCATAGTCAGCTGCGAGGACATAAAGCTAAAGTTGAAGATCGCATTTAAGATATAAAAAATCCCGCCGCAAACGATTGCGCCGAGCACGTCTATGATCAAATATACAAATGCTGTTCGTTTTCCGTTGGTAGAAGCACCAAGTGCACTAAGTACGACCGGAACAGAAGCACCAATACCAATACCCATCAGGATCGGAAGCGCCATGTCAAACTCAACTGCACCGGTAACTGCAAGAGCCTGTAAAATACCGACTGCCGCGCTCGCACTCTGAATCACTGCGGTAACGACAAGACCAATGATGACACCGAGGAGCGGGTTGGTGAAGCTGGTCATCATTTTGATGAATTCCGGGTTTTCCCGCATCGGTGCGATGGAATCCGACATCAGGCTCATGCCGAACATCAGAACCGCGAAGCCAAGCATAATGCCGCCGACATTTTTCAGGGAAATCTTTTTCGAGAACATCCAGAAGAGGATACCTGCAACCGCAACAACGCCGGTAAGAATATCCGTATTGAATACAGAAGCAATGCTTGCACCGGAACCGCCGATACTGTTCAGAGCAAGGATCCAGCCTGTTACACTGGTTCCGAGGATCGCACCAAGTACGATACCAATACCCTGCCGCACTTTCATCATTCCGGAGTTAACGAAGCCGACAACCATGACCGATGTTGCCGAGGAAGACTGGATGACTGCCGTGACGCCCGTTCCAAGCAGGACGCCCTTCAGCGTGGTGCTCGACAGCTTATAAAGAACCGTTTCCATCTTGCTGCCGGCAACCTTCTTCAGAGAATCACCCATAACTGACATTCCGAACAGGAACAGGGCGACACCGCCGAGCAGGCTGACGATATTACTGAAATCCATAAACTAGCCCATCCTTAACAAAGAAGATTGATTCTTTAATACGCGGAAAATTTCCCGGGCATATACACGGAAAAACAATATCCGCAAGCTGAACCAGTTTATAGTTTACCAAAATATATGCAAGTTGTCACTCAAAAATTATGCCCGTTCCTCAATGTTTTCCGTAGCTGCGAACCGTATCAAACATCGCCTCCACATTTTCGTGCGAGCAGTAATCCAGCCCACATGCCGTCTCAAAGATAAAGCCGCCGCCCGGAGCGCAGGCATCGATGATCCGCTTCGTTTCATCGATCACTTCCTGTTTGGTTCCGAAATTCATGATCTTCGCAGATAATCCGCCGGAAATGCAGGCGACATCACCCAGGATCCGCTTTGCCTCCGCCATATCCACCGTTTCAAAATGATAGAACACCTTTCCCTTCGGAACTTCTGCCAGGAATTTCAGGCGGGTGTTATATTTGCCTTCTGTAAAGATGTATGGAACTTTGCCTGCTTCGATGATCGTCTCGATGATCTCTTTTAAATGTCTCCAGTAAAACTTTTCGTAAGTTTCATCGCTCATGAAGCCGTCCATGCCTTTATGGAGCGCCATGAAAACATGCTTCCCGTCGTTGATCCCCTTCGTCGCGCGGATCCGCGCAAGCTGCTGCTCATGGAATTCCTCAATATACCGTTCCACATCCTCCGGCCGCTCATAGATATCAGCAAGCGAATTCAGGGTGCCTCTCAGGCCGTCACTGTAGGCATCAAACGGAACCGCCGCGCCTCCGCCGACAAAAATCGGATAGCCCGCATCTTCCACTTCTTTTGCAAAAGCTGCCGCGCGTTTATCAAACTCTCTGTATTTTTCATCAATTTCCCAGAGCCGCTGAATCGTCTCCTTCATTTCCGGTCTCGAAAAAGAAGCAGCCAGTGAACGGATCCCGCCCATAAAGGATGTGATCTGCAGATTCGCAAAACTTTCAGTCACCGCACTTGAGCGCGGAAGTGCCTTGCGGATCGTCCATCCGGTCCGGTCTGAAAAGAACTCATCAAACTCATCATCTTCGAGGAATGGATATTCGATGTACTGCTGAATCGAATTATCATCGATCAGCTTTCCGGGCATTCCGGCCCAGCGCATATTTTTCGGAGCAGTCAGTTCCATCAGATGACCCTGACCCGCATAGTTGTTTCCGACTCCGATCCCGCAGTCCGGATCAAAGTCGTTCAGATATTTAAAGATCGCAGTCCGGTATTTTTCCAGCGTCTCATCATAAATGCTTTCCGCAACTGTAAAGCCGGCATCAAGGACCGGAAAGATAGCCGGAGACGGTTTGATCGGAATCTGATCAGGCTCCTTCAGAGCGATCGCATCCTCTACCCGTTTTACCTTCGCATCATATTTAGCTTTTGCATTTTCCGACATAAAAAACACCTCCTATCCAACTTCATCATGCTTGGATAGAAGGTATTTGTCAAAGTCAAATAATAGATGAGGTGATTCAGGTTTCAGGAGCCGGCTGCTTTACAACGTCTCAAGTTTCACAGCGACCTGAATCGACGGATCCACAAGGGAAGCAAAGGTTTCCGCATCCTCCGCCTTTCCGACAACGCTGCCGTAATGCGTTGGGATCGCGATCTCCGGACGGATCGTATTGACCAGCTCCGCTGCCTTTTTCGCATCCATCGTATAGGTTCCGCCGACCGGTACCAGCGCGATATCACAGGCCACTCCCCGGTTTTCATTAACAAGGTCCGTATCTCCCGCGACATAGATCCGCTTGCCGTCTAACGCAACGATATAGCCGACCCATCCGTTTTTCTTCGGGTGGAAGGGTTTGAGCTTGTTGTAGGCAGGAATCGTCTCAAGCGCGAGATCGCCAATCGTGCACTTCTGCCCTGGAACGACCGTTTCAATCTTTCCGACCATGCCCTTTACTTCTTCCGCCTTGTCCCGCATGTTTTCGGGAACGATCAGGATCGACTCAGGCTTAGCAACCTTTGCAATATCTTCCGATGAAAAATGATCATAATGATCATGCGTGACCAGAATATAATCCGCATCGTGAAACTCTTCCAAAACCCTGAACGGGTCCAGATAAACGGTCCCGATACTGCTGCGGATCTGAATACTGCTGTGCGAAAGCACCCGGATATTCTCAACCATAAAAAACCTCTTTTCTTAAACCTCAGCGCCGACAAATCCGTCCTTCGGCTTATACCACTTCGGATTCACCTTCTTGCAAAGCGCAAACAGGAAGAACGGACACAGCACGTTAAAGAGCAGGGTCAGCACGAAAAATACAACATACTTTCCGCTGCAGCTCTTGTAAATATGGTAGACGCAGATATAATCAAGTACCGCTGCGATCAAACTCAGGAAATATCCCAGCACACCGATAACAACGCCGATGATAAATCCCTCAGAATAAACAAGCTGTTCAAAGATCTTTGCAAGCGCGTCATAATCCTGGTTCGCGATCAGCTGCGCCAACTGTGACATATCACCGAGACCTGCCGTGATCATAGAACTGCTGATCGATGTCAGGATCATTCCGACCAGATAAAATATTGGAAGAAGAACTCTAAAATACGTTTTCGTTCCGCTTTTGTTTACGATCGCATCGTCAGTGATCTGGCCGAACTTAAACGAAGAAAGGACCGGGATCCAAGCAAAGGCGCTGGTTCCGAGTTTTCTTCTTTTGCTGATCGAATAAAGCGCGATACTCTGGAATACATATACTAAAATTCCAAAGCACAAGGCCAAAACAACGACGATGATAGAGATAGTAAGTATGAGTTGTAAAACTTCCGGCTGGGTCATATTATCTACCTTCCTTCTTTTTCAAAAATGCCGGAGGTGATGGCTTCCAGTTCCTGATCAAAAGCCGCAAATGTCTCTCTTGCTTCCTCCAGCTTTTTGCTGTACTTCTTCAGAAGTTTCTGAAGCGCTTCATTCTCTTCTTTTGCTAAATCATCAAACGGAAGTGTTTCGAGCTTCTCGTGATTTTTCACGATGTTCTGAACCGTGCCTTCCAGTTCTTTTACGCTTTTTAAATCAATATCATTAAATAATTTCCATGCAAATGCCATTGGAGTTCTCCTTTCATTCTGTTTCAAGTAATTTCAGCATAATAGAAAAGTATAAACGAAATGTGAACATCCCGCAACTTTTGCTGCCTCTTTTCAGCCCATCACAAGCAGTGCATGGAGGTCCTTTTCTTTCAGGCTGCGGACTGCGACATAATATTTGCCGTCCTTCTGCGCATATTCCAGCAGCACCTGTTTTTCTTCCGCTTTGACTTCCAGTTTATAAATAATCTCAATATCTGTGATCGTCCTGCGGTCGATTTCCTCCGGCAGGATCTCGTCTGCCAGATTCAGATATTCGGAATTGTGCACATGACCGTTATAATCCAGCATCATCCGCGGGACAGAAACAACAGCCGAGAATTCCGGCTCAAATGAGATACTGCGGGCATCCGGGAACTTGTATCCCGGAAAGACCGGATCGCAATCCGCAGTTCCAAACGGCTCCATAAACTCCGGTTTCAAACGGAAGATCGTTCCGGTCGCCGTGTTCAAAGCGATCCACACCGCGCTTCCTTCCGCAAGGATCTTGCCTTCCGGATCTTTTGCAACACAGCTGCGGACGGCGCGGAACCCGGAAAACGACTGAACCCAGCTTTCCAGATGAATCGTCGAAAAGAACGGAACCCGTTCATACACTTTCATCTTCCAATTTAAAACGACCCATGAGGCAGGGCTCAGCCCCTGCGTTTTCGTAAAGCCCGCAAGGTTGGAATGCTTCATGCAGATATCGGAAAACAATTCCAGATATGATGCATTCGTGATCACTTTATGCTGATCGACCATCTGTACGCCGATATAAAAATCCTGTTCTGCTTTCATAATATTCTCCTTTTCAACCTATCATAAGAAAAAGGGTTCGCCTGTCAAGAGGTTCAGCGCGCGGAAAACGGATCTTTTTCTTTCTTTCGGTACGGTTTGTGATACAATACCTCTACAGTACACAGTAAGAAAGGCAACAGCTATGAACAACGAAGGTAAGACAACGGTGAGATCAAACCCGAAAGCATTGATTCCGATTCTGGTATTTCTTGTTTTATACCTGGGAAACGGAATCTTTTTTGAGTACATCAAACCACAGGAAGGGCAAATGGGATTCTATGTCGTCTCCGTTGTCCTTGCTTTTTCTATCGCGCTGATCGTCGCGTTTCTGCAGAACCGGAAGCGCACGTTTGAAGAAAAGATCCGCAGCTGCGCAAAAGGCATTGGCGACGACAATATCACGATCATGCTCTTCATCTTTCTTGCAGCCGGCGCATTCAGCGGCATCGCAAGCGAGGCCGGAGGAGCTTCAAGTACCGCGAATCTTCTGCTGAGCATCATCCCGGGTAAGTTCGCAGTCCCCGGTCTTTTCGTAATCGCCTGCCTGATCTCGATGGCGATGGGAACCAGCGTCGGAACGATTTCCGTCCTCGCGCCGATCGCATGCGCGGTTGCGAAAAACGGAGAGCTTCCGATCGCGCTTTGTGTCGGTATCGTTGTCGGCGGCGCGATGTTCGGCGACAACCTTTCCTTTATCTCTGATACGACCATCGCCGCAACCAAGACCCAGGGCGTGGAGATGAAAGATAAATTCCGGACGAATATCATGGTTGCCCTTCCGGCCGCGATCATCACCATGATCGGTCTGATCGTGTATGCGATCTTAAATCCGGGCGTTTCGGTCGGTACCTTCGATTTCAATATCTTTCAGGCAATCCCTTACTTTATCGTTCTGATCCTTTCCGTCTGCGGCGTGAATGTATTTATCGTGCTGCTGATCGGAATCGTTCTGTTTATCGGTGTCGGGATCGCAACCGGATCACTGACTTATGTGACCGCGCTCTCTTCTATGGGAACCGGCATGAGCGGCATGTTCGAGACAATGATCGTAACGATCCTGGTGGCATCGATTGCCGCGCTGATGAAAGAAAACGGCGGCTTTGAATCGGTTCTGAATCTCATCCGCAAAACAGCGAAAGGCAAGAAAGGCGGAATGTTCGGCATCGCGATCCTTACCGCATTTATGGATATCGCAACCGCGAACAATACCGTCGCGATCGTAATCGCAGCGCCGCTCGCAAAAGATATCAGTATGGAATACGGCGTAGAGCCGAAGAAAACCGCATCGCTTCTGGATACCTGTTCCTGTATCATGCAGGGCATTATTCCGTACGGCGCGCAGCTCCTTGTCGCAGCGGGAATTGCGCAGATCACGAGTATCTCTCTGATCCCGTTCCTGTTTTATCCGTTCCTGCTCCTCATCTTTGTTGTACTTTCCATCGTCTTCGAGAAGAAACGCAAATGAGTCAGAGGAACCACCCCTTCTGACTCAAAGAAAAGCAAATAGGAAATAAAAACATCCCCGGTTCGGGGGGAATGAACCGGGGGTGTTTTTTGTTGGGGTAAAATATTAATTTTACTTTTTGATTCTTGCAACGCCGCTCTCTACAGCTGCTCTGGCAACCGCATCTGCGACAGCCTTTCCGACTCTCGGATCAAAGGCCTTCGGAATAATATAATCTTCATTCAGCTCGTCTTCACTGATCAGTTCTGCCAGCGCATGAGAAGCTGCAATCTTCATTTCCTCATTGATCTGACTTGCGCGGACATCGAATGCTCCGCGGAAGATTCCCGGGAACGCCAGAACGTTATTGATCTGGTTCGGGAAGTCACTGCGTCCGGTACTTACGACCTTCGCGCCGCCGGCTTTTGCCTCATCCGGGAAGATCTCCGGTGTCGGATTTGCGCAGGCAAACACGATCGCGTCTTTGGCCATCGTCGCAACCATTTCCTTCGTCAGCATGCCCGGCGCGGAAACGCCAATGAAGATATCCGCACCCTTCACAACATCTGCAAGCGAACCTTTCAATTTCTGCGGATTGGTGATCTTTGCAATCTGTTCTTTCGCCGGATTCAGCCCTTCTCTTCCCTCATAAATCGCGCCTTTGCGGTCGCACATCGTGATATCTTTGATGCCGTAGTTTAAAAGAAGTTTGGTGATCGCCGTTGCTGCAGCGCCTGCTCCGCTGACTGTCGCGCGCACATCTTCCTTCTTCTTTCCAACAACCTTCAGAGCGTTGATCAGACCTGCAAGCGTGATCACAGCCGTTCCGTGCTGATCATCATGGAAGATCGGGATGTCACATTTTTCCTTCAGCTTCTCTTCGATTTCAAAGCATCTCGGCGCGGCAATGTCTTCCAGATTGATGCCGCCGAAACTTCCGGAGATCAGATAAACCGCATTGACAAACTCATCCACATCCTTCGTTTTGATGCAAAGAGGGAACGCGTCAACTCCTCCGAATTCCTTGAAGAGCACGCACTTTCCTTCCATTACCGGCATGCCTGCTTCCGGTCCGATATCGCCCAGCCCCAGAACCGCACTGCCGTCAGTGATGACCGCGCACAGATTCCATCTACGGGTCAGTTCATAGGATTTATCAAGATCCTTCTGGATCTCAAGGCACGGCTGCGCAACGCCCGGAGTGTATGCCAGGGAAAGATCTTTCGCGTCATTGACCGGCACGGTGGAAACCACCTCGATCTTTCCTTTTTTCTCATAATGTAAAGCCAGACTTTCTTCTGCAATTGTCATAGTTATTATTTCTCCTGTCTCAAATGATCTGCGGATCTTCCGTTTCAGCCGCATATGCGGTGCGTTTTTCCGACGATCTCGCTGATGCTCTCTAAGTTTGTCTCTTCCACGTACCGGTTCATCTGATGCGCGATCTGTTCCGCAATATCCGGCTGCACGAAGGTTGTGCATCCGATCGCAACCCCGGTTGCGCCTGCCATCATATATTCGATCGCATCTTCCATGCAGGAAATTCCGCCGCTTGCGATGACCGGAATCTGAACTGCATTGTACAGATCCCAGGTGCTTGCGATTCCCAGCGGTTTGATCGCCGGGCCGCTCAGCGGTGCTTTCAGCCGGCCGGTTTTCGTCTTTCCGGTCTTGATATCGATCGCCATGCCGACCGGGGTATTCGTTGTATAAATGGCCTGCACGCCTGCAGCCTCTGCTGCTTTTGCAGATTCACAGAAACGGTCAAAATCCGTCGGGATCTTCGCGATGACCGGGATGCTGCTGCTCTTTACGATCTCATTCAGCATATCATAAAACTCTTCCGGATTTTTCGAGACCGCGCCTCCTCCGGTATGCACATTCGGGCAGGCCGCATTGATCTCCAGTGCTGCGATCTGCTCTGCGGAAAACTCTTTATTAAAAACTTTTACGATATTTACATAATCTTCTTTGGTGCTTCCGCCTACGCTGCAGAAGATCTGATCCGGACGAAGTGCCTTCTGCACCTTCGGCATGATCTCCTTCAGATAAACTTCCACACCCGGATTCTGCAGTCCGATGGAAGACATCATACCGGAACTGATCTCATGAATTCTCGGTGTCGGATTTCCTTTTCTCGGCTCCAGTGTTACGGTCTTAATGGAAAAAGCGCCGACTTCCGCAAGGTTCATATAAGGTTCCAATTCATATGCATGTCCGCAGCAGCCGGAAGAGCAGATGACCGGATTCGCAATTTCGATCTTTCCAATTCTGGTCTTTAATTTACTCACTGAAAAGAACCTCCTTCCCGCTAAACACAGGTCCATCCTGACAAACTTTTTTATATTCAAAATCATCGCCTGATTTGATTGCAACCACACATCCGATGCAAAGGCCGATGCCGCATCCCATTCGCTCTTCGAGAGAGATCTGGGACTCGATATCCTTCGCGTTGCAGTAATCTGCAACCGTTTTCATTAATGGAGTCGGGCCGCAGCAATACACCATTTTGATATCCGCTTTTTCTGTCATCTGATCCATCGCAGCCGGAAGTCCATGCCGGTTCTCACAGACAACATAATCGATGTTCGCGGTAAGGTCTGCCATCGATTCCATTAACGCCTGATCTCTCTTTGGCAGAAAGATCATATGTATCTTCTTTCCTGCTGCCGCAAGGGTCTTGATCAGAAGGTTCATCGGCGCCGCGCCGATCCCTCCGCCAACCAGCAGGACATCTTCGTTTCCTTCTTCCAGGGAAAAGCCGTTTCCGAGAGGTCCGAGAATGTCGACCTCTTCTCCACCCGTCCACTCTTCCATGATACGTGTTCCTTCACCAACCGTACGCACAAGCAGTGAAAGCTTTCCGTCTGCCGCATCAAAAATACTGATCGGTCTTCGGAGGAACGGTTTTACATCCGCTTTGACACGGACCTCTACGAACTGTCCGGCATGAGCCGCATCCGCGATTTCCGGACATTCAAATACGTAGAGACTGTCTTTCTCTGAATATTTGATTTTTTCTTTTAATACTGCCTTCATATTTTCCCCCACCTCATCTCAGAACAAGGCGCCAGATTTCCGGCACCTTGTTCTAAAATCACTCTTCTCTAATCCTGATTCATCATTGCGGGCTGATTACATTGTGCAGTCTTCCGGTCTGATAAATTTACCGAATCCGCGAACGCCGTTGACAACACCATTTTCCATGACAACGCTTCCGCGTACAACTGTATATTTTACCTTGCCGTGCATCTTTCTGCCAACATACGGGATTGTCTGGTTCTTTACATAGACTTCGTCGTCTTTTGTGATCTCCCAGTTTTCGTTGGTATCAACGATCGTGAAGTCCGCATCGGTTCCTACAATGTTGGATCCTTTTCTCGGATAGAAGCCCATTGCCTTGGAAACATTGACAGAAGTGATCTCTGCCAGTTTTTCAAGGGAGTAATCTCCTTCCATTGCGTGGCTGACAAGGAGGTGTCCGAAGTAGTCTGCGTTTGTAAAGCCTGCGGAGAATCTCGGATTGTCATTTGCTTTCTGATATTCTTCCACACTGTGCGGAGCGCAGTCACTGCCGATAAAGTCGATCGTGCCGTCTCTTACTGCTTCCCAGATCGCATCAACATCCGGCGGGCAGTCATGTGCACAAAGCAGCCACTCATTCGTTGTCTTGGACCAGATATAATCTGACGGCTCCATTGCCGGCATATACTCAAAGCTGGAAACGATCGTCTGATCGCCGCGTTCTTTGATCTGACGGACTAATTCGATATAGCCTTTGTGCCATGCGTGCATTGCATACCATTTCATTCCGGTTGCCTTCGCAAGGAAGGAAAGCTGATATGCTGCAGATGTCATCTCTTCGTTGGAGTAAGTTCTCGGTCTTACATGCTCCATCTTAAGCGGAAGGCCATCATCTTCTACGCTCTTAATCGCATGCTCATAGAAATACTGGTCGAATGGATGGACAGAACAATACTTTCCTGCTGCCGCGCATTTCTTAAATGCTTCATAGATTTTATAAGTATCTACCGTACCAGCGGAGGTGTTATACGGATACGGAGCTACTTTCTGGAACAGTTTGAACCAGCCTGCGCCGTAGTCTGCCATTTCCTGAACAGCATCCGGATCTTCGCCAAGCGGGCATCCAGGAGGGTTAAAGTCGATGACCGCGTTTGCTTCGCCAGCCTCGATCTCCTGCTTATAAGCATCGAGTGTTAACGGAACCGGATCCAGGTTCGGCTGCGGGCATACCATTGTGATACCGCTGTGCGCGAATGCGCTGGTTCCATGGAAGAAATCCTCTTTATGCGTAAATCCTGGCTCTCTTAAATGGCAGTGTGCATCAATAAATCCCGGGAAAATATGCATTCCTTCCGCGTCAATCGTTTTCTTTGCTTCGAAAATCTGGTCCGGTCCGCAGAGTGCTGCGATCTTTTCATCCTGAACCGCAACGTTCAGTTTGTAAAATCCCTGCTCGGTGTAGACCATTCCACCCTTGATAAATAAATCAAACATCTTTCTCCTCCTGTAATTTTTTTCTGAGTTTCAAATAAGCTTCTGCCATGTCTGCGGCCGCCTGTACATAGGAAGACGTATCCATGAGCTGAGCGATTTCTTCGTCATTAAATACCGTGTTGATGCGTTCGTCCGCTTTCAGAAGATCTTCCAGCGGGATCTCTTCCCGAACGGCTTTTGTCGCCAGCTGGGTCACAATATCCTTCGCCGTCATCTTGCCGATCTTCTTTCCCAATTCCAGCATAACGTGTTCGGACTGCATCGCGCCGTGAAGAATATCCAGATTCTTCTTCATATGCGCCTTATCTACATACAGCGTATCGATCATCTCCATGGAGCGTGAGAGCATATCCGCCATAGTCACTCCGATGCGCTCAAGCGTTGTGCGCTCATCATCAAAGTGCACCAGATTGTGCTCGTGATCGATGCCCATGCATTCGATGCAATGCGCTGCGTCATATCTTAAGTTTCTGGCATCTCCCATAATGTGCTGGCAGTTGATCGGATTGATCTTGTGCGGCATCGTGGAAGAGCCGATAATTCCGTCTTTATATCCTTCTGAGATCTCTCTCAGTTCTGTTCCCATCAGCAGGTACACTTCCTGCGCGATGCGGCCGAGGGTTCCGCCGATGATCGCCAGCGTACATGCTGCTTCCGCAAACCGGTCTCTTGCCGGATGCCAGGAAAAATCAGGAACTCCCAGTCCGAGTTTTTTACAGATTTTTTCTTCGAGTTCTTTGCCGCGTCCTTCAAAGGATGCCATCGTTCCGGCTGCACCGCTGAACGTTCCGACAAAGATTCTCTCACGTGCGCCCTGCAGGCGCTCAATATCGCGGTGGATCTCATCCGCCCAGACCGCTGCCTTCCAGCCGAAGGTGATCGGAAGCGCCTGGATATTGTGTGTTCTTCCTGCCATTGCTGTATGAAGATGCTTCTCAACCAGAAGGAGAATCTTCTGCTCCATCTCGTTGAGAAGTTCTTCTGTCTCATCCCAGAGTTTTTTCAGAATGATGATCTTTGCAAGATCCACAATATCGTGGGTCGTTGCGCCGAGATGCAGATACTCGCCCGCTTTTCCCACCTGCTCCTTATACAGAGCAAGGAGCGGTACCAGCGGCTGCTTTGCAGCTTCGTATTTCTGCTGATAGACATCCATATCGATGAGAGAGATGTCGCACTTTTCCGTAATTTCCTTTGCCGCTTCTTCCGGGATGATTCCCATTTCCGCCTGGCACTGCGCCAAAGCCGCTTCGATATCCATCCAGGTCTGAAGTCTGTACTCGTCTGTGTAACGCTGTCTGATTGTCTTTTCGATGTTTTCCATGTTTTTACCGCTTCCTGATTAGTTGTAATGTTTATTAAAGTCCGCAAGCGCCTGTGTATATGGCTCGCGATATCTTTCAGAGATCGTGATCGGATAGGCAATATAGTTTCCATCCGAAGCCAGTGCCGATACCCGGTTCAGAGTCTCGTTATAGCACTCTTCATCCGTAACACCGATCCGGTCAAATACGCCCTGATTATCGAACCATCCGCAGAACGTCAATCTGTCGTTATACTTGTTTTTAAACTCACGTATATTGACGTTCATGACCTGGAGCGGATCGATCGCATCCACGCCGATTTCCACCAGCTCGTCGATGATCGGTTCGATATATCCACAGGAGTGATGCTGGTAGATCATCCCGTAGTCGTGGGTTGCTTCAACGATCCTTTTCAGATGCGGCTTGAAGATCTCCCTCCACAGCTCCGGCGACATGAACATTCTGTCGCTGGAGCCATAGTCATCCATGAGATTAAATACATCCGCATGATAATACTTCTGTATGATCGGGAGATAAGAGATTTTATAGTCTGCAACAGCTCCTGCAAATTCGTAACATTCTTCAGGGTCTTCAATCAGTGCGCACAGTGCATTCGGCATCGACATACAGGCATGCATCCGCTCAAACGGTCCGTTTAAGCTTAAGATGCTGATGAGATTTCCCGGTTTTACATGGGCGAGATCTTTCTTGCTCTGCTTTTCCCAATCGATTGCATTGAGATCCGGAATTTTCACCTTGTCGCGCCACTCTTCAATTTCCTCAAAAAGGATCTTGCCCGGCGTCGGCATCGGCGCCTTTGCGTCCGGCTCGTAGGTCCATTCTACGCCGAACCCGTCCAGGCCGACCTCGGTTCCCTGATAACGGTCAAGAAAAGCCGCCGGACGTACGATGCTGTAATCCGTATTTTTGTTCGGAATCCATTCCGGCTTTTTATGACGATATGCCAGTAATGCGTTTTCTCTGCTCGTGATCATAGCGAACCCCTATTACATTATGCTCCGATTGAGCCGATAATATTGATTACGTTGTTTACAATAACTACCATACATACTGCGAATACGATGCAGATTCCGATGATATACGGCAGTTTGATCTTGTGCTCTTTCATGATATCTTTTCTGCAAAGAAGGATGATCGTCAGAATGCCGAGGATCGGTGTATTGATAACGCCGCCGATCTGTGCAAGCGTCAGAAGCTGTGTCGGGATTCCGCCGACTGCAATTGCGATGACGCCGCCGACTGCCAGCATGATGATGTTAACGATGTTCATCGTCATTTCTTTGTCTTTTTTGCCCAGTGCTTCAAACAGGAAGTCTGTTCCAAGCTTCGGAGCCATGATCTGAGAGGACCATGCAGCTGCGAGGAAACCGATACCGAAGACCGGACGGATCCATGCGCCGAAGACACCTACCAGTGCATTTGCAAGACCGCCTGCGTTCTGGATTGGCTGTCCCGGAAGAAGTTTCGCGCCTACAAACATGAAGCATGCGGAAAGTCCGATGGTTGCTACGACCTGGATGATCGTATCAACTCTGACTGCTTTGATATCCTCAATAACATAGCCTTTATCTTTGCAAAGGGAAGTTGCCCATGCCTGTGTTGCAAGGCTTGCGGTCGTTCCGAACAGTGCCAGCATAACTGCGAAGCTGCCCTGCGGGATTCCGATGACACTTGTGGAAACAACGACATCATCGCTGATTCCGAAGGTTGCACAGAGAGAAACGATAAACAGAACTGCCATAACGAAGACGCAGATCTTGGTTACGATCTCTGCTTTTTTGTAGATATTTTTAAGAATGTACATGATGACGCATGCTACAAATCCGATGGCACCACCGACCCAGAGCGGAAGTCCCGGGAAAAGAAGCATGAAACCAAGTCCGACTGCAATAAAGTTACCGATTCCATAAACAGTCTGGCTGATCATCGCGCAGATTGCTACGACCATTGCCCAGCCTTTACCGAAATACTTGTTAATACCTTCCTGAATTGTTAATCCTGTTACGATCGTGAATTTTCTCATTGCATAGTTAAATGCAAATACGAAGATTCCCATTACGATCAGCCACCATGTGAGCTGATAGCCGAAGTTTGATCCGGCATTGGAGAATGATACAACAGATCCGGCTCCGATCGATGTTGCCGCGATGACAAATCCGGGGCCCATTGCCTTTAAGCCTTTTTTCTTAACATTAGTAGTTTCCATAAAAACACCTCCTTTATGCCTCGATTTTATCGGCCGGAAATTGCCCCTTCAACGTTTTTCACCGTACTATGCAGTCTACTTTCATATTATTAGGTATACAAAAAAAAACAATGCAGAAGGCGCTCCGTTATGGCACAATAAAAACGATGTCGTCCGACATCGTTTTTTGTTATCTTTTTTTATTTTCTTTTATTCTTTGGGGAGTTCGTCCTGCATGAACCTTCGCATCCGGAAGATCATTGTTTTTCTCGAATGGTCGAGAGCGGCCTCCCAGGCACCTTCTTCATTATGCTGCATCAGCATGTCGTAAATGACTTTGTGGTCGCTGATGATATCCGTCTTTACCGGAATATAATCAAACCGGGACGAGATGAATAAAAACTTTTCATACACTCTCAGATATGCATTATAGAAGAACGGATTGTTCAGGCTGTCGACGATGATCAGATGGAATTCGTTCAGCAGACGGTATTTTTCGCGGTCGCATTCCGCCTTTTCCGTTTTTTCGATATTGTCCAGAAGCTGGAGCAGGCTTGCGCTGCTGATCGTATTGGCCGCTACTTTGGTCGCGACCTGACCCATGTATTCCAGGCCTTCAATAATGGCAATGCAGTCCGCCTTGGAGAACGTCCGGACCCGGTAGCCCTGTTTGACATTGTAAACGACAAACTCGTCATATTCGAGCCGTTTGAGCGCTTCGCGCACAGGGGTTCTGCTCGCAGCAAACTGTTCCGAGAGTTCTTCCTCGGTCAGCCGGTCTCCGGATCTAATAATGTTTGAAATGATCGCCTCATGAAGTGTCTGGTAAATGACCTCAACCATCTGTTTTGAGGATTCATATTTACTCATGATCGGCTTCAGATTTTCCATATCGCAGTGCCTTTCATCAAGTCAATTCGTGTTAGAAAAATTATACAAATCAGAAGAGGAGCTGTCAAATAGCCTTACTTTATTAATAGTTAACACGGGGAGGACGGTTCTTTCAAGGCTTTTTCGATGAAGCCGAAGCCGACCGGGTACGGGCCGGTATGGACACCGATGGTCGCGCCGATCTGGATCGGAACGAATTCAGGCACCGATCCGAACATTTCCTGAAAGAGTTCCCTGATCTGCCGGAAAAACGGTTCTGCCTCTTCCCGGTCAAAGCCCCAGCCGTAGCCGAACGTATAGTCCGAAAGATTCAGCTTACGCTCGCGGATCACTTTCTTCGCAATTTCCGTAACTTTATCGAACGAATTTTTCCTGCCGACGCTGGCCCCGATCGGATGGAGCGTTCCTTCCTTAAAGCAGATCAGCGGACGGATATTCAGACTTCGGATCGCCAGTTCCGTCAGTTTGCCGATCCTTCCGCCTTTTGCAAAATAATACAGGTTTTCTGTCGTGAAATAGATGGCCGCGCCTTTCTTGAGTTCCTCGCCTTTTGCCCAGGTCTCCTGAAGCGTATGCCCTGCCCTCGCATAATCGGACAGTTCTAACAGCAGAAGGCCGAGAAGTCCCGTTACCAGTTCCGAGTTCACAACGAGGATCTCCCGTTCCGGATAGGTTTCCTTCAGCAGATCCCTTGCCGTGCTCGCACTGTTAACAGACCCTGAGAATTGTTTCGTAATACAGTAGCAGAGAATATCTTTTCCCTGCTCAAGATACGGTGTGAATGCTTCGATGTAATCCTGTACGGAAGGCATCGACGTTTTTGGAAAACATTCCGGATGCCGTACACAGTATTCATAAAAATCGGGGACGGAAAGATCCGTTCCCTCCTTCTGATAATTGACTCCGTCCAGAGTGATGTAAAACGGAACAACTGCAACCCCTGCTTTTTCCAGCTGTTCCGCAGAAAGGTCGCAGCTGCTGTCCGATATGATTTGAAACGTCATTGTTTCCATTTTGTGGTAATCTTACTCCCGTTTATTAATTTCAGTTCGCGTATTTTTTCGTTTCCTTTTTCGTGAACTTTCTGTCCTTTTTATCGGTCTCTTCGATGATCTTCTTTTTTGCATATTCCTTCAGCGTATCCGAATATTTTTTATATCCGGCTGAAGTGATATGGCAGTAGGCATCGCTGCAGTACGCCGCCTTCAGTTTTCCGGATCCGTCCAGCATTGGCGTATAGACATCGATAAACTCCACCCGTTTTTTCTTGTCCGCATATTTTTTCAAAGCCTTGTTCACTTTTCTCATGCTCGCATTGCTTAAGGAGCCTTTGTCTTTGTACATCGGCGTCGGAGACACAATGTAAGCCGTTGTCTGCCGGTTTTCCCGGACCAGTTCATTGATCAGTTTTTTATAATTCTTCACGAATTCATCCGGACCGTAAACACCGATATCATTCAGCCCGTAATTTATGAAAACTTTTTTCGTCCCAAGCGCTTTGATATGATCTTTCAGTCTCGCCTTTCTTCCATTCACTGTCGGATGAAGACTGGAAGCAGTCACCGGGCTCATGTCATTATAAACACCGTAGCATCCGACCGAGATGTGGCGCGCGTTTCCTAAAAACCCTTTATACTGCGCATCGCAATACATCTTAAAACCGACGCCGACAGAGTGTCCGGCCATGACAGATCCCTTAAACCATTTATCTTTCATGGCATTGGTCACTTTCAGCTTCGGCTTTTTGGTTACCTTGACCGTCAGCTTTAATGCCGCGCTTTTTTCACCTGCAGTCACTTCCGCCAGAATGTGGCAGGTTCCTTTCGCTTTCGCCTGCAGCTGACCGTCTTTTACTGCCATCACTTTGCTGTTATCTGATATGACCGCAACAGAGGCATCCGCAGTCTCAGACCCCGCCGTGACCGGCACCTTTTCTCCCACATAATAAATCAGCCGGTTCTTCGTCCGGTATGAACTCTTCGTTACGTTCAGGCTCAGATACAATGTTTTAAGAACTGTTTTATAGCGCAGCCGGAGGGTCAGAAGAGCCGACCCGCATCGTTTTGCCCGGATCAATCCTTTTTCCGTGATCGAGGCAACATTGGAATTGGAGCTTTCTGCAGAGACCTCCTCCGCTTTTTCCAGCCGGCTGATATTCAGCTGCACCTGATCGCCGCGGAACAGATCTGCGGAAAGAGCAAGCTTCAGATCGAGCGGCGGATCCACCGTCACCACGGTCGGTATTTCCGCATCGCTTCCGGAACCGTCTGCTGCCCTCGAAGAAGTGACTGCAAAAACAGAGCCTGCTCCGATCCCCAAAGCAAGCACGACCGCAAGAACGATCAAAATTCTGTATTTTAGTTTCCTCTTTTCGTTCATGTTCTTTCCCTGCGCTTCATCCTTTTTTCACACCATATCATCATACTCTTTGAGGTTTTATCTTTCCAGTCTTTTCTTTGATATTGAATCACCTCATCTGATATTTCGATCACGAAACCGCAAGAATTCAAAAGACTTTACCATTCCCTTTGTTATAATCAAACTAGCGAGTTAGAACTCTTTCATTATCAGAATACCGTTTTTTACCGGCAAAAGGAGGAACACATGAGTACCTGGAATGACAAGATTAAAGATATTATGAACTGGCTGAGTCTGGAACTTCAGCCGCAGGCTGTAAAAATGCTGACGGATGACGATGAAATCCCAGCATCTGCTGTAAAGGCAGGGGATGCCTTCGGGCATCTGGCGTTCTGCCAGGCGCAGGCACTGACAAAACGGGCAGGTCAGACAATCTATATGAGTAAAAAAGAACATTGGTGCTGGGCAACGCTTGTCGGATTCGGCATGGTGGATTGCAGCCCGGAATCCCCGGCCTTTGAAGCACTGCTGCCCTTCCTCGGAATTCAGGACGCGAGCAAGGCTCCGGAATTTTTCGCCGAATTTCCGATGCTTCCGGAAGGCAAGTATTCCGGCACGGTCGTCGGACCGGCAGCTTCGGCGGATTTTGAGCCGGACGTGATCCTGCTCAACTGTAACAACAACTTCCAGCTCCGCTCTCTGTTCATGGCTGTAAAGAACCAGACAGGAAAGATGCTGGATGTCCAGTTTGAAGCTCTTGACTCCTGCGTTTATACCATCGTGAAGTCGATGATCACCGGCGAATACACCGTTGCCGTTCCTGATCCCGGCGAGCAGGAGCGGGCGCTTGCAACAAATAACGAAATGATCTTCGGTCTGCCTTTCCACAAGCTTGACGAGATCCACGCAGGCCTGCTGCAGATGGAGAAAACATTTGGCTCCTATCACAGCATGATGCCGATCATGGAATTTGATTTTGCGAGACCGAATTTTTACAACCGTCTCTTCGAACTTTGGGGACTGGAGACAGGCAAGGAACTGCCAATGCGTCCGTAGAACGATGCATCATTTATGGAGGTATCTTTATGTATCAGAAAAGCCCTGTTTCAGAGAGAGTTCGCGCGATCCGCGAAAAATGCCGCAGCACAAGGCCCTCTCTGGATCTCAGCCGTTACCGGCTGGTGACTGAGTTTTACATGGAAAACCCGCAGCTGACCGGAATTCTCAAACGTGCAAAGAACCTGCGCAATTTATTTGAAAAACTGCCCGTCTGTATCAACGAAAACGAACTGATCGTCGGCTGGCAGGGAATGAAATTCCGTTCCAGCGCTCTCTACCCGGAAGTTTCCTGGACCTGGTTTATGGAAGAACTCCGGGCCAACAACATCCGCACGCGCTCCGTGGATCCGTATGACATCAGTGAAGAAGACGAGAAGTATCTTCTGGAGACAGGTGATTTCTGGCTGAAAAACAATATGAGCGCCATCGCGAACGAGTATTATCCCCGCCCGCTGATGGACAAACTTGATAAAAGCGGCGTGATCTACTTCAATGCCTCGGAAAATGCGCAGGCTCCGGTCGGTCACTTTAATGCAAACTTCTGGACAGCAACGCGCAAGGGCTTCGGCGCAATCCGCGACGAGGCGAGGGCAAAGCTGGAGGAGTTCGAAGCAAACGGCATCAGCGGTGAAGACATCAACAAATATCACTTCTACCGCGCCGTGGAACTGGTTACAGAAGGGATCATTATCTGGAGCAAACGCTATGCCGTCGAAGCACAGCGCCAGGCGGATGCATGCGAAGACCCGGTCCGCAAGGAGGAGCTCCTTCGTATGGCTGACACCCTGAACTGGATCATGGAAAACCCATGCCGGACTTTTTATGATGCGCTGCAGTGTACCTGGATGTACCAGCTCGCAATGTGTCTGGATGCTCAGCTTCACGGCATCAGTTTCGGCCGCATCGACCAGTACCTCGGGAGCTATTATGAGGCAGACCTGAAAGCAGGCCGCATTACGCCGGAGCAGGGACAGGAACTTGTGGATATGTTCTTCCTGAAACTTATGGAACTGAACAAGATCTGGTCCGAGCGGGCGACAGCCTCAAATCCGGGCTATACCTGCGGCACGCTGATCACGCTCGGCGGCGTGGACATGGAAGGACGTGACGCCACCAACGACGTCACCTATATGTTCCTTCAGTCTTCCGCCCGCCTTTCCCTGCATATTCCGCAGGCACTTCGCGTGCATCCCGGAACGCCGATGGATCTTTGGGAAGCAGGCATCGAGACCACAAAGGTCTGCGGAGGAATCCCGACGTTTGAAAGTGACGAGGCCATTATCCCGGCACTGATGCGCCGCGGCATTCCGCTCGAATATGCCCGCAACTACTGTCTGATCGGCTGTGTGGAGCCGGAAGTCGGCGGCTTTGAATGGGCACAGCCGGGAGGAAACGGCACACAGTCTTACATCAATATCACAACAGCCATGCTTATGGCGATCAATAACGGCATCAATCCCTTCCACCCGAAGGGAACGCCGATGAACGAAAAGATTCAGGGAGCCGAGACCGGCTATCTGTACGAGATGAACAGCATGGACGAAGTCCTTGAGGCTGTCCGCATACAGTTCGATTACTGGATGAAGTGGCATGTAAACTGCACCAATGCCTGGGAGTCGATCGCCGCTTTCCATACCCCGCTGCCTCTGGTCTCTGCTACCATGACAGGATGTATGGAATCCGGAAAAGATGTCATGTGGGGCGGTGCGATGTTTAATTCCACCGGCAACTCCTGCATCGGCATCGGCAACGTTGCGGATTCTCTGAACATCATCGACCAGGTCTGCTTCAAGCAGAAGATTGCGACGACCAGGGAGCTGTATGACGCTCTTATGAACAACTGGGAAGGATATGAAGAACTTCGCCAGAAGATCATCGGCCGTGTTCCGCACTTTGGCAACGCTGATCCGGAATGCGATAAATATATGACGTTCACTGCAAATACATACGCCGATGCGATCAACCGCTGTACCGGTCCCCGCGGCAACCATTATGCTGCCGGCTGCTATCCGGTAACGCTCAACGTTATGTTCGGAAAGATTACAGCCGCAACACCGGACGGCCGAAGACAGGGAGAGCCGCTGTCTGACGGAATTTCGCCGGTACAGGCGATGGATAAATCCGGCCCGATCAGTACGATACAGTCGCTTCTGACCTTTGATTACACCAAGTTTGGAAACGGAACGCTCTGCAATATGAAGTTCCACCCGACGGCACTCAAGAGTGAGGACGGCCTGAAAAAACTGGTCGCTGTGATGCAGACCTATTTCAAACAGGGCGGCATGGAGCTTCAGCTCAACATCGTTTCCGGAGATACCCTGCGCGATGCGCAGAAACACCCGGAAAATTACCGCGATCTCGTTGTCCGTGTGGCCGGCTTCTCAGCGTATTTCGTTGAGGTTTATAAAGACTCACAGGACGATCTGATCCGCCGTACGGAAATGGCTCTTTAAAAAAGTTTTATGGAGGACGTCATGGAAGAAAAAGTACTGACCGGAAGGTTATATGATATTCAGGGGTTTTCAGTCCAGGATGGTCCGGGCATACGGACGACCGCCTTTTTAAAAGGCTGCCCTCTCCGCTGTCCCTGGTGTCACAGCCCCGAATCCCAGCTCTTTATCAAACAGCTCAGCTGGATGTCGATGCGCTGTCTCGGGACTGCTGCCTGCAAGGACCGCTGCATCAAAGCCTGTGATAAGGACGCACTCGAATATGGTGCGACACGTACCGATTTCCAGACGCAGGAAGAACTGCAGCTGGTTCATGTAAAGCGCGACCTCTGTGACAACTGCGGCAAATGTGCAGACGTCTGTTATGCCGAGGCGTTATATATCACAGGAAAGGACTACACGGTAGAGGAACTGGTGCAGCGCCTTTTGAAAGACCGGAGTTTTTATGAAACTTCCGGAGGCGGTGTAACGATTTCCGGAGGCGAATGCTTAAGCCAGCCCGAATTCACCCTGGCCGTTCTGAAGCGTCTGAAAGAAGAGGGCATCCATACGGCCGTGGATACGACAGGCTTCGCAAAATGGGAAACGATCGAGGCTGTCCTTCCGTATACAGATCTTTTTCTCTATGACATCAAACACATGGACAGTGAAAAACACAAACAAACGGTCGGCGTTCCGAATGAACCGATTCTGGAGAATGCGAAGAAGATCGCGCAGGCCGGCGGCAAGCTGCAGATCCGCATCCCTGTGATTCCGATGTTCAACCACGATGAAGAGAACATCCGGAATACTGCGCAGTTCTGCAAAGAGCTGGGGGATGCCGTTGAAGTGATCCAGCTTCTGCCCTACCACAATCTCGGCGTCATGAAATATCTGAGGATCAGTGATGAACCGGTTCTCGAAGCAACGCCGCCAACAGAAGAATATATGCAGCAGTTAAAAACCATCATGGAGGAATACGGACTTCACGTCACGATCCATTAACAGAAACAGGAGTTTTATTATGAGCGTTTTAAAATTTCCCCATCTTTTTGAACCTTTGATCATCGGAAATACGGTTTTCCGCAACCGGATCTTTGCCTCACCGCAGGGCTCCTCATATCTGGATTCCGATCAGTTCCCGACACCGGAAGTAACGGTGTATTACGAGCGGAAAGCGATCGGCGGAGCCGCTACGACCTGCATGGGCGTTCGCAGCGTCGACCCGGTATCCGGAATGAATTATGGCGATAACCGTGTTCTTCTGAACAACCACCGCGGTCTTTCCTGGTTCAACTATTACACAAATGCCATCAGCCGCCACGGCGCTGTTCCATCTGTCGAATTGCAGCACAGCGGTGCTTTCTCTGTGCAGTCTGCCGTTGCCGGGAATCCGATCTACGGCCCGGTAGAAGGCGAATATGGAGGCATCCATGTCCTTCCTATGACTGAAGAACAGATCGTTTCGACGATCAACGCGTTCATCGAACATGCGAAATGGGCGAAAGCCTGCGGTTTCGGAATGGTGACGATCCACGGCGGACACGGCTGGCTGCTCAGCGAATTCCTGAATCCGCTGTTCAACACCAGAACAGATCAGTGGGGAGGAAGTCAGGAGAACCGGGCGCGCATGGTTCGCGAGATCTGCAAAGGGATCCACGAGCAGGTTCCGGGACTTGTCGTCGAGCTGAGGATCTCAGGCGCGGAAGGCGTTGCGGACGGATACGGCATTGATACCGGAATCGAGATTGCAAAATCGCTGGATGGTTATCCGGATATCCTCCACGTTTCCGTCGGACACGCGACGTTCGACGAGGCCTTTACCGTAACCTCTCCGAGCATGTTCCTGGAAGACGGCGTGAATGTGAAATACGCGGCGGCGATCAAACCGCATATCAAATACAGTAAAGTCGGCACCGTCGGCGCACTCTCCGATCCGGAACTGATGGAAGAGATCATCGCAAGCGGAAAGGCGGATATCGTCAATGTGGCACGCGGCCTGGTAGCTGATCCGGATCTTCCGATCAAGGCACGAACCGGAAATGATCACGACATCAACAAATGCCTGCGCTGCAGCTTCTGCTTTTCCAGTATCATGTCGACCGGTCAGTACCGCTGCGCGATCAATCCGGAGATCGGCCGCGAGCATGAATATGCAACGGAGCCTTTAAAAGTTGTTCACCCGAAAAATGTGCTGGTTCTTGGCGGCGGTATCGCCGGAATGCAGGCGGCCATCACTGCTGCAAAACGCGGACATACGGTTACGCTTGCAGAAAAAAGTGACCGTCTGGGCGGCATCCTGCTCTGTGAAGCGAAAGTGCCGTTTAAAATCCATCTTCACGAATATCTGGAAAACCAGATCCGCCGCGTGAAAGAAGCCGGTGTGAATGTGCTTTTGAATACAGCTCTGACTCCGGAGCAGGCGGAAGAGATGAAGCCGGATGTGATCATCGCGGCGATCGGTGCAGATGCCGTTGTGCCTCCGATTCCAGGCGTAGACGGCGCCAATGTCCGCTCTGCCGAGAACGCTTACGTTCACGCGGAAGAACTGGACGGAAAGATTGTGATCCTTGGCGGCGGTCTTGTCGGCATCGAGCTCGGTATTTACCTGAAAAATCTTGGAAAAGATGTCGAAGTGGTTGAGATGGCGGACAAGCTGAACTGCAGCGGCAATACCGTTCACGAGATGGGCGTTATGGTTGAGATCAACCGGATCAGCCTTCCGACGCATACTTCTACAAAAGCATTGAAAATCAAAGAAGACGGCGTTCTCTGCGAAGGCCCGGACGGCGAAGTATTCTTCCCGGCAGATCATGTGATCATTGCCGCCGGCATGAAAGGACGTCAGAAAGAGGCCGCAGCATTTGCTTCTGCAGCACCGTTCTTCTATCAGATCGGTGACTGCCTGGCGGCGAAAAACATTTACGAAGCGAACCGCCTCGGCTATCAGGCGGCTATGGAGCTCGGCACCCGCTGGTAATAAAAATGAGTCAAAAGGAACGGTTCTTTTGACTCATAGTGCGTTAAGTGATTAAGGGCCTGCTGCACTTCCTTGTGCGCAGGCCCTGTTTTTTAATAACCCTTTTGTTTTAAAGATTCTGAAACTTTCCGGTACAGCGGAAGGTCTGCTCCAAAGCGGGCTCCGAGTTCCGGAATATCATAGATCAGTTCTTTGATCTCCGACGCTTTCCCGGCATAAACATCTCTCTGCAGGGATGTCGTTGCCTCCGGCGGCTGGTGATCCAGAATGTTCAGGTTTTTATTGATCACATCCTCACGAAACGGACAGCCCATTTTATCGGACAGTATTCTGACTTCTTCCATCAGTCCGATATACAGGTCACGTTTTTCACCCGGCTTCTGAAAATCTCCGGCGGATGCATGGTAATATAATCCCGCAGCGCCGACAGGTGAAACATAGCAGAATTTTTTCATGGCATCCCGGCGGATGTGAGAGGAATTCATCGCCTTGATCTTTGCAGCCTGCAGCTCCGCCTGCACGTTCTCAAGGATCTCCCGTTTTTCCTGCCCATCAGCTGTGCCGTAGACGATGCGCAGGACATCGCTGTGCTGAATCAGAATTCCCGGTTCCTCAATATTTGCAGATACATAAATGCAGCCGTCAGCAACATATTTTCCGGGCAGGAGTTCTCTTAACGTTTCCCCCGTCGTAAAAACATTCAGGATCGGAATGATGAGCGAATCCTCCCGCGAGACCCTGTCCAGAAAAGGGATCAGCTCGCAGATCGAATAGCCCTTGACGCAGACAAAGATCACATCTGCTGTTTCATTATATTCATTTTCCGAATAAGCAAGAATCGGATACTGCTCTGTTTCTTCATCCCACATGTGTCTGATCCTCAGGCCCTTTTCTTTGATCTTCTGAAGGTGCTCTCCTCTGGCGATCAATGACACCGCATATCCGGCTTTATAAAGCGCAGCAGCAATAATACCTCCGGTGCCTCCTGCTCCGATAACAAGATAATTCATTTCAACTCCTTTATGGCTGCAGTCCTTGTTTATATCCTATCGCTAACAATATGAATTATAACAAAAAAGAGTCCGAAGAAACTCATCTTCTGACTCTTTTCTCACTGATTATTTATGAACGAATCTTACAACTTTTATGATCGGCATAAAATCGATGTCTGCGTACGAGACGAACTGTCCCGGTACCGGAGCGTGAATGATCTTGTTTTTACCGACATAAAGTCCGACGTGTCCGGAATAGTAAACGATATCACCCGGCTGAATATTGTCCATCGACACCGCTTTTCCCTGTGCGGCCTGATCCGCCGGAGAACGCGGGATCTCAATTCCAAAAGCAAGATAAATGGCTCTTGTAAATCCGCTGCAGTCCACACCGACCTTTAAGTCCGAACCTCCGGACATATACGGCAGAACTCCGACAAACTGTTTTGCATAAGCACAGATCGCTTTCCGGATATAAGCAGGGGATTTTTTCTTTTTCTCAATTTTTTTCGCTTTTTTGATTCCTGCGCGGATCTTTTTCCGAAGCTGTTTTTTCTCAGCAATAGAAACCGCGTGCTTTTTCACTGTTTTGACAGATATCCTGCTGTTCAGCACCCATCCTTTTCCGACACCCGGAACGAGGATCTTCGTGAATTTTTTTCCCTGCTTAATTACCTTGAACGAGGCTCCCTTCGGCAGGACACATTTGACCTTGCTTTCCGTATCCCTCGTTTTGAACATTCTTACATTTTTCCGTTTTACAGTCGCCTGTTTCTGACTGGTTTTATATTTCTTTTCCTTTGTTTTCGAAGCTTCCGTAAAACGGGTTTTCTTCACATAACCTTCTACACTTCCGGATTTGATGCGGTACTTACCATCCACCTCCTCCAGAACCTTCGCTTCTGCTCCGCGGGAAAGATATGCAATGAGGTGCTTTGCTTCTTTATCCGAATAAACGCCCGCGCGTTTCTTTCTGCAGTAGATCACGGTTTTTCCAACCATGGAGCTCTTCGAAGATGCTTTGCTGCTTTCTAAATTCTGCGCAGCAGAAAGCGTGCCTTCGCTGTTTTCCAGGGACTCTTCCACGGCGATTCCCTTGATATCCTCCCCAAAACTCTGCTCATTAGCAGTTTCGGGCAGTTCTGAAGAAAGCTCCGGAGCATTTTCCGTGCTTGCATTATCTTCTAAAGCTAAAACCTGGATACTAAATAAGATTATTACAAAAAAGATTGTGAAGAAATATACGCTGTATTTTTTAATTTTTTCCTTAAAAAATCGTTCAGGCGGATGCGAAACATGCCGACAAAACGAAGCCTTAAAGTGGGCTGGCTGTTTCATAAAAACCTCCTATTCTTTTTACAAATATATACTTCTAACACCAAATTGTGAACATTTTGTGTCTTCGCAACCTTTTTCTTCTATATAAATGTATGACATGTTCCGCTTTTCCTTGTGCAGAAACGCACTCTCCCCTGCCTTCTTCGTTCGAAAAAACTGAAAATTTCTTATGACAAGAGAGGAAATCTCCTGTATAATATGTGCCGTTGTTTGCCCCGGCTTACGCAGCTGCGTCATGCCAAGGCAGACAGCAAAAATGCATCTCGGGAGACAATCATGGAACATCATAAAAGAGGCTCTTTTAAAGGATCTTTCGGCTTTGTGCTTGCCGCGGCCGGAAGCGCAGTCGGACTTGGAAACATCTGGCGTTTTCCTTATCTTGCAGCCAGAGACGGCGGCGGTCTGTTTCTGGTCATTTACATCATTCTCGCGCTGACTTTCGGATTTGCCATGCTCACCAGTGAAGTGGCGATCGGAAGAAAAACAAAGCAAAGTCCCCTGACAGCTTACGGAAAACTTTCCAAACGCTGGAGCTGGATCGGTATCTTTTCCTGTCTGGTTCCATTCCTGATCATGCCTTACTACTGCGTGATCGGTGGATGGGTCATCAAATATTTCTGGGCATTCCTGACCGGTCACGGACTGGAAGCCGCGCAGGACGGCTACTTTTCGACATTTATTACCGGCCAGTATGAACCTCTGATCTTCCTGGTGATCTTTCTTGCAGCCTGCGCATTCGTAATCTTTAACGGCGTAACCAAAGGCATCGAACAGTCTTCCAAAATCCTTATGCCGATCCTGATCGTGCTTGTGATCGGAATCGCGGTTTATTCCCTAACCCTCAGCCATACGAATGATGCCGGTCAGACAGTTTCCGGGCTGGATGGTTTGAAAGTATATCTGATTCCAAGTTTTAAGGGTGTGACACTGAATAAATTTTTCCACATCGTTGTGGATGCACTGATGCAGCTGTTTTACAGTCTGAGTATTGCCATGGGTATTATGATCGCTTACGGCTCCTATGTTCCGGATCGTTCCAACCTTTCAAGATCCATCAACCATATCGAGATCTTTGACACCGTTGTCGCTTTCCTTGCCGGCGTCATGATCATCCCTGCGGTGTATGTGTTTATGGGACCCGACGGTATGTCCACCGGTCCTTCCCTTATGTTTGTTTCGCTTCCGAAAATATTTGCCGCGATGGGACCTGCCGGCAACATCGTCGGAACCGTGTTCTTCGCCATGGTTCTGTTCGCAGCTCTTACCAGCGGAATCTCGATCATGGAAGCGGTCATCTCCAGCTTTATGGACAGATTTAAGTTTTCCAGAAAAAAGGCAACACTGATCGAATCCGGATTCGCACTCCTGATCGGCGTCGTTGTCTGCCTGGGATACAACCTTCTCTATTTTGAATTAAAACTGCCGAACAGCGAAAACCCGGGACAGATCCTGGATGTACTCGATTACATCAGCAATTATCTGATGATGCCGATCATTGCACTTGCGACCTGCATCCTGATCGGATGGGTTCTGAAGCCTGACATTATAATCGACGAGGTGACCAAAAACGGCGAGAAGTTCCGCCGCAAGACCCTTTACAAGATCATGACGCGGTACGTCTCACCGATCTTCATTATCGTAATATTACTGTTCTCTCTGGGAATTCTGTAAATACGAAAAGAGCGCTGGCGCTCAGCGCTCTTTTTTCTTTTAGAATCATGGGAAGTTATCCGCCTCCCGCTTTTTTTATCATCCCGTAATGTGCTAAAATTAATTGAACTGTTGGTATTAACATCAAGAAAGCGAGGACATCAAATGCAGAAAATATCTTGTAAACAACTATCTGTTTTTTCTATTTTATTTCTTGCTGCTCTGCTGGTTTTCGGAATGCCGATGGTAAAAACCTCTGCGGAAGAGGAAAATCCATTACCGGATAACGGCATACCCGTTCTTTCCTTAACGATCGACGCAGAGGAATTTCAGAAAGTCATAGACAGCAATGACCACTCCTACCGGGCGGAAACAGGCACGATCAGCCTGGATTATCCGGAAGGCTATACAAACGAGTATTCTACAGAAGTGCTGGCTGATACAGGAGAGCTCGCTCTGGAATATATCCGCGGGCGCGGAAACTCGACATGGCAGCTGGCCAAAAAACCATTCAAGATCAAACTGGATAAGAAGAATGCCCTTGCAGGCATGGAGAAAACAAAGCACTGGGTCCTTTTGGCAAACGATGCCGATCACACGCTTTTGAACAATCGTCTGGTGGGCTATATTGCCGAAAAACTGGGTGTTGCAACCCCGCAGTTTGTGTCGGTCGACTTTGTTGTAAACGGCAAATATCTCGGCAACTATGTTCTGGCTCAGCAGGTTCGGATCGGCAACCGTGGATTGAACATTGACGAACTTGCACCGGAAGATATCACAGCGCCGGCGATCACCGGAAGTTATCTGCTCGGCCTGAATCCGTATATGAATGAGCCGGAGAAAAATACGTTCACAACAAGCCACAATGTCAACTTCAAACTGGATACGCCGCAGTTCGACAGTACCGATTCGGATGACACACTTGGCGCAGAGGAACAAAGAGCCTATATTACGGGCTTCCTGCAGAATCTGGAAGACGCCATGTTCAGTGAGACTTTTACAGATGAAGGAGGCATCCGCTATTCCGAATACATGGATCTGACTTCCGCGGCACGCTACTGGTGGGTTCAGGATTTCGTTAAAAACAGTGACGGTTTCCAGACACCGAGCACGTACTTTTATAAAACACGTGATACCGACGAAGCAAAAGGGAAGCTTTTCTGCGGACCGCTTTGGGACTTCGACTACGCTTTCACGATGGCTGTTTCTCCGGAAAATGTAGAAGGATTCGGTCACAAACAAATGGATTGGCTCGACCATATGCGCCAGTTTGATCCGGTCTATCAGGAAGAACTGCTGAAGGCATGGAAAGAACTTGATCCGATCATTTCGGAGATCACGAAGGATGACGGTGTGCTTGATCAGTATGCCGCAGAAATCGAAAAATCCTGGAGCGCAGACTACGCGATCAACAAAAAAGAGAACCAGGAAGAGACGACCCTGAAAGAAGAAGTCGCAAAACTGAAAACGTTCCTGAACGGCCGGCAAAGCTGGGTGAACGCAAACCTCGACAAACTCTTCAAGGTGTTCTGTACGGTTACTTTCAAAGGCGAGGGAATGGAGCCGGTCGAGCAGGCGATCCGTTATAACGAAGAAATCTTCCTCAATGACTTCCCGACAGCAGAGTTTCAGAAAGACGGCTATATCTTCCTCGGATGGAAAGATGAAGAAGGCAACCCTGTCGAGCAATGGTTTCCGATCACCGAAGACCGGACGTTCACAGCTACCTATATTAAGATCGAGGATGCGGTTTTGCCGGACGGTTTATACCCATGCTTCACAGACCTCTGGCTTCCGGAAGGAACCTACGGTTACACGCTTTCCGATATCTGCACGATCACACCGGAGCATGTGGATGATGCTTCCGTAGCGTGGACTTCTTCCGACGATTCGATTGTCGAGGTTGAAGGTAAAAATGGTATTAACTGCGTGGGAATCGGAACCGCAACGATCACAGGCACGACCCGCTCCGGAGTTTCTGCATCCATTACGGTTCATGTATTTGCTTCAGAGACCGAGCCTGCCACGATAGCCGGCATTCGCTTTAAAGAAGCGGCCCTGACCTTAAAGCCGGGTGACTACGGACAGAACATCCCGATTCTGACCCCGGTCGATGTTCCGACCAGCGTGCAGCTGAGCTTTGCTTCCGAGAATGAAGCGGTTGCAACTGTTGACGGCAACGGCGTTGTGAAAGCTATTGCTCCGGGAACCAGCAAGATCCTTGTCATTGACACCATTTCCGGCAAAGAAGCTTCCTATACCGTTACAGTAAAGGATGCCACAAAAATCAAGAAGGCAAATCCGCTGAAGGTCAAAGGAAAAACCGCAAAGGTAAGTTTTAAAAAGCTGAAGAAAAAAGCGCAGACGCTGAAGGTCTCCAAACTGATCAAATTTGCAAAAGCAGGAAAAGGCAAGATTTCTTATTCGCTTGTTTCTGCAAAGAAAGGCAAAAAGAACGTTAAATCCTATTTCAAGATCAATGCAAAGACCGGAAAGCTTACGATCAAAAAAGGCCTTGCAAAGGGCACGTACAAAGTAAAACTGAAAGTGAAGGCTGCAGGCAATGCAGATTACAAAGCAGTAACGAGGAGTGTGACAGTCAGGATAAAAGTAAACTAACGTTATGGGGACAGATCCCCGACTCATTCAAACAGCAAAAAGGGAACTCGCTGAGTTCCCTTTTTTATACAAAATTTTTATGAAAACATTAAATATCAAAACTTATAATAACTGCACTTCCCCGCTCTCCGGATGGTAAATAGCGTCGGCGACACGTGCCTTATCAAACCGAAACGCTAGCAATCAAAGGTATATACCTCTGCGGTACTGGGCTCGGCATATCCCCAGTCTTCTGTTTTTGTAAGCAGATACTCAAATCCGTTTTTCAGCACACATTGGGAAGATGCCCGGTTGGCAGGCATCACATGCGCAGTGACCATTTCAATTTCAGTATTGTTCCGGATATATTCTAACAAAGCACGAACGCAGCTGGTCGCAATGCCTCTTCCCCAGTGTTCCGACAAAAACCGGCACCCCAGTGAGATGCATTTCCCGGACTGCTTATAGTCGTAGAGTTCTGCAAGCCCGACAAATACCGGCGGATCTGTTTTTTCGAATACGCCCAGGATACACTGTCTGTCTTCATAAAGATCCAGGCTCTGAATTGCCTTCAGTGCTTCTTCCGGCGTCCCCTGAAGCTCCAGGAGGAATGTCGGCTCATAACGATAAACCCGAGGGTCATTCCTGATCGCCTTCAGGCCTTCCAGATCCTGTATTTCAAGACTGCGGATCAGCAGCCTCTCATTTTCCATGCAAATCCGATTTCGGCTCATTGATATACCTCTGCAGCTCTCAAACTCTTCCTTTGCACGATGAATCCAGCAGCTTGCTACGCCAAGATCCGCTGCGGCGTTCATCATGTTGCCCATAACAAGACTTCATCATAAATATAGGTCGGAAAATCCTTATTCGCAAGAACGATCAGCAGTTCCGGTGCGCCGTAGAACGGATCAATATCGCAGTTGTCTCTTTTCCGTTTTCCGCCTGAATGTGTTTCAGCTATACTCCGGAAAGACCCAGGGAAACAGGTGAATCTGTGGATCAAAGAAGTATTGTTCAATGCGAGAGATCTGTGGGATGTTTCCAAATCTTTGCCTGAGAAACGGATATAACTGTTCAATATAAGGAAATGTCTCCAGCACATATTGCGCAGCACCGATAAGCTGATCCGCCGGGAACCTCGGATTCTGCATATTTTCAAAAATCCGGTTCGCCTCCTCGATTTCTTTCTGATAAGGCCAGTATACTAATGCCTCATTGATTTCTGCAAGAATTCTGAGTACGACAGTCCCGATATTGATCAGTTCATCCCAGACAAAATACATTACATCTGCTTCTTTGACGATAGAAAAGAATTCTCTCTCCTGCGCAGGCGTCAGCTTCTGGCTTTGAGCGATCATCTTGTTTGCACGTTTATCCTGCATTGCACCTGTCGCTGCAGCCAACCCGTATGACAGCATCATTCCCCCTAAACCTGCTCCAAAAAAAGTCGGTCTGATCATTCTGTCTGCCTTGCTGACCGCACGGTTATAATTATCCTGCAGATATGCGTTACCCAGTTCAAGGTTGCTTTCATGAAACTCATCCAACGCCTTAAAAGCGGGTGTATCCTGAAAATAAGTCAATATATCCTGTACCGTGTAATGATAACAGTCATAAGCAAATAAGAGACCGACAGCTTCATCCGCAACTTCTCTGACGTATTTACCGTTAACATCTGCAAAGTTTTCCATGTAGCCATCGAATGTCGTACAATAGAGGCGGTATTCCCGTTGGAAACTACGCATGAGACAATTCACATACTGAAGGATCTGTCGATAATACTCATTCATTGCATCTCTGCCGGCTGAAACCTCAATCGTCAGATTCCCAATAAACGGCAGGCTCCTTGCAGTTCCCAGATATTTCCGAATTCCGGAAGCAGCAGGTACCCTCTGCTGCTGTGTCATTTGCTTCGGCTGAACATTCCGGCTGCTGACCGGTTTTCCACAGCTTGAGCAGAAACGTGCATTCTCGTCTAACTGTTTTCCACAATTATTACAAAAAAGCATCGTATGATCCTCCTTCATTGTCTTTGTGTATTATACGGCACCTCATTGCGTCCGCATCTATGTTAACATACTTTTTCTGGTACAGGCACTCCTTCTTTACTGTCGAAAAAAGGGGCTGTCGCGATATCATAGTGCGACAGCCCCCCGTCTTTCATAAGATCAGCATTTCATCTGTTTCTGCGACTGATCATTGTTCGTCTGCTTCCATTATCAGACAGATCAAAACTTCATCTTTTCCTTTATTTACAGTGCTCTCTTCTTATCCGGATCAAAGATTGGTGCCGGTGCAACTGTCGCGCGGATCATCTTCTGAGGCTGATTGTTGTAACCCCAGACAACTTCCACTTCTGTTCCCGGTGTGCAAAGCTCTGTATCAAGGACGCAGAGAGAGATCATCTTTCTGAGATATACGCTGTATGCACGGCTCAGTGAGATTCCGGCCTGCTGCCCGTCTTTTAAGACTTTATCCGGCGCGATCTCGTAATCTCTCGGCATTACGAAGTGCTTATACAGATCTCCTTCCCTGAAATAAGAAGCTTGTACATCCATAACATCTTCATCATTCCAAACCAGCGTGCAGATCTTCCTCTTCGGGTTTGCCTTTTCTTCTTTCAGGACCTCGCATCCTGGAAACTCATGATCAAAGGTCAGTGCATAACCCCATCCAAGTTCTACCGGACTGAAGATGGCATCCATTGCTCCGTTCTCGCAGCTACCGCCCGGTTTTCTCGAAAGGGCACCCATCATAAACCATGCGACCGGTCCGATTTCTTTGCAGTAACCCTGTGCGAGTTCATCATCCGGGTCATAAACTGCCGGGGTATAATCCCAGGTTCCTGTCGGGAAGCACGCCTCCACATGGTTCACACCTTTTGCTGCGTTTCCGACTTTCGTTACGCCGCCGAATTCTTCGCCTGCTCCGAGGATCGCGTTGTAGATCTCGACTGCTTTTTCGCTTGGTCCCTGAAGTTCAAAACCGATATTGCCGGACATTCCCTGACGAAGGGCTGCGACTTTTGTTCCGCAGATCTCAATCTCTTTCAAGCACATATATTTAACATCCCTGAGATTATCTCCGCAGGCTTTTTCCAGAATATCAACAGATTTCGGACCCTGGACCTGGAAGATAAACAGATCATCATAACGGTCTGCAAACTGTACATTCCATTTTGCAGCTGCACGCAGGCAGTGGCCGGTCCAGTATACAAAGTTCGGGCCACCGGTGATGCGATACTTATCTTCTGCAAGTTTCAGCATGATACCTTCTCCAATGACTTTTCCTCTTTTATTTGTACACACAATATGTTTTCCCTGTCCGATTTCATACGGATCTGCCTTGAATCCGCTGATCGACTGCATAAACGGGATCACATCCGGTCCTTCCATTTCTGCCTTCATCAGGTCCGACCAGTCACCGATCATGCATCCTGTTTTCCAGGACATGCTCTCGTCCACCCAGTTGGTAAACTCATATGGGCCGTATGAGGATATAAACATGGAATACTCTGTTACCTTGTAATCAACCGGAACCTCCTTTGTATAAGGGATTACAGCATTTGCAATATCTTTACTCATCTGTTCGCTTCTCCTTTCACCTGATCTGTACAATTCTGTACTTGTTCTTGTTGTTCTTTACGATATAATTATGGCAAGACAGACGAAAAAACTGAAATAACGGATACTCGTCGATTATTCCATTTTGTTATTACCAGGGGTGATCAGATGAAAATCGAATACCTGCGGGAACTTATCGTCCTTGCGAAGAATAAGAATTATACGCGTGCAGCGGAAGAGCTTTATCTTACCCAGCCTGCATTAAGCAAGCATATCGATTTGATGGAAAAGGAACTGGGGACGCGTCTGGTCCGGCGAAACACCCATCAGGTTGAACTGACCGAAGACGGCCAGGAAGCTGTCAAAGCATTCCAGAAAATGATACGGCTCTATGATAACTACGTTTCGGATCTCGAGCAGAAACAGATCGGCATGCAGGGCATGCTGCGGATCGGAATGCTTTACTATACGATCCAGCAGGATCTGGGAAAAGTTCTCCCCACGTTCAGAAAGCAGTATCCCAAGGTCTCGGTCCAGACGATCTCTGGCCAGCCACAGGAACTCTACCAGGCTTTGGTCGATGAAAAAATTGATCTAGCGGTTCTTCCTCCGGCAAACTATCCACATGCGGACATCATGGCGTTCCATGTTTTCGCACGAACAGGAGCTTCCGTCATGCTTGCAGCAGATCATCCGCTTTCCGGAAAAGAATCTGTTACACTCGAAGAACTTGCAGAAGAGACTCTCATTTTGTTAAAGGACGATCCCTATACGACTTTGTTTATCAAAGAAGCGCTTGAGCGCTGTTCCTTCACACCAAAGAAGACGGCGGAAGCAGATCATATCGATACCGTACCTTTCACGATCCTTGAGACCGGCGGTATCCATATCAACGGCAGCGGCTTCACAATCCCCGGCTATGAAGAAGAGATCCGCGTCATCCCGATTCAGACAGAGGGCCTGTATTTCGAAAAAGCATTCTGCTGGTGCAGTAATAACCAAAACCCATCGGTCCCGATCTTCCTTCAGTTCCTGCCACCTTTCTCTGCACATTCCGTTTAAACTCAAATGAACAGCTAATAGAAAACCCCTTCCTGATGATACAGGAAAGGGGTCTTTTCAAATCAGTCCGGCTGATTGTTGTTCGTCTACTTTATACTACCTGCGGATGTGCCTGCAGCCAGGCGATGATATCCATGCTTTCATCAATCAATATTTAATAACAGTTCCCCTAGTTTCGCGTATAAGAACAAATCGTAAATCTGTCCATCCTTAAAAACCGCATTCTTCTGTATGCCTTCCCGCATAAAACCATTCTTCTCAAGAACCCGCTGTGATGCCACATTCGGAGCATACACAAGTCCCGTGATACGAATGATATCCAATTCCGCAAAGGCAATCTCACAGATCTTTCTTACTGCTTCGGTCATGATCCCCTTTGACCAATAATCTGTCAAAAGAAGATACCCAAGCTCTCCGTCCTTACAGTAAACATCGGATTTCTGCTCAACCGAAATATTACCAACAACTATGCCGTCCACCATGATGGCACGGAATACGCCATCCTTACCATCGTGCTCGGACACCATTCCCAGCCACCAATCCGCCGATTCATCCGTATAAGGATATGGCATACGATTCGAAAGATACGAACGATCAACCAAGTTACATACATTCATTAATTCCTGCTTCATTGCAGGAGTCCATTTTTTAAGTGTTACTTTCATCAGCAGCCTCCCATTGAAGTCTTTCCCTATAACTAAATGGTCATTT
>CAZOHB010000002.1:0-38963 GCA_964579345.1 uncultured Parasporobacterium sp. | reverse complement strand
TCATCGCCGATCCCTTCCCGGAAGGCGATCTTGCGGAAGGTCTCGGAAATATTGTCCGTCTTTCCGAATTCCAGGCCGCAGTTCCACATGCCCTTTTCCTGCAGTTCCATCGCAAAGGCGATCGAGCCCGCCGCGGAGATGGAATCCATTCCCAGCTCATCCAGCTCATAGTTCCAACGCAGGATCATCTCCATATTGTCATTCAGAATATTCGGCCCGAAAAGACCGAGCGTTTCCAGCTCCGGTCCCTTGACAACCTTTTCATCCACGTTGACCATCCGCGCACAGCGGATCACACAGGTCGTGCAGGCAGCGCTGGTGACCAGATGGTTTTCCGCCAGCTCTTCTCCGGAGACCTGTTCAAATTTCTCAAACCGTCCGCGGCTGAAGTTCTTTGTTGCGAGGATCCCGTGCGCCTGCATCGGCGCGATCAGACCCGCCGTCCCCAGCTTCGGAAGCTGACGCCCTGTCAAAGGATGTGTCTGCAGTGTCTTTACCCATTTCTTATTTAATGCTTTCAGCTTCTCCGGTTTTGCCACCGGAACCGTTTTGGTTCCCTTAACCGTGACCGCCTTCAGCTTTTTATCGCCAAACACAGCGCCTACACCACCTCGACCCGACGTCCGCTCGCCGCTGAAGACGCAGGAATAAAGAACCCGGTTCTCTCCTGCCGGTCCGATCACCAGCTTGTCCGTGTCCTTTGGAAGCTTTTCCTGAGAGGGACTTGTTGTAAGCCCCCAGATCTCAGACGCATCTTCAAACGTTACATCATCTTCCGTAATGTTGACCGTCACCGGCGTTTCCGACTTTCCGGTTATGATGCAGGCATCGTATCCGGCCCGCTTCAAAGACAGGCCGAAGCGGCCTCCGCAGTTCGAAGATGTTAAAATGTTTGTCAGTGGTGAAATTGTAGAAATATTAAAGCGCGAGGTGTTCGGACATCCCGATCCGGTCAGCGGTCCGGTCGTAACAACGATCCAGTTATCCTCATCAAAGGCTTTCATGCCCGGCCGGATATGCTGAAACAGAATATCCGCTGCCATGATCTTGCCTCCGATGGTTCGCCGCCGGTCTTCATCGGTCCACGGAAACAGTTCTTGTGTTTTTGTTGAAAGGTCGATCTTCAGGACTTTTCCCATATATCCCTTTAAGTCTGACATCTTATTCACCTTTCCTTCTTATGATTCCTTGTTTTTTAATTTTCCATCCTCAAGATAAAGTGTTTCCCCAGCCATTCTTTCTGCCTGTTCTTTTGAGTGTGTGATCAGGAGGATCGTCCCTTCTGTTTCTTCGTGATACCGCCGGATCAGTTCCTCGGCCAGCGGGATCCCCTCCCGGTCCAGCGAAGCCGTCGGCTCGTCCAGGATCAGAAGGTCATATGGTTTCATCAGGATCCGCGCGAGCGCCATCCGCTGTGTTTCCCCGCCGGAAAGCTTTTTCGCGTTTTTCCCCGCATAGGCTTCCAGACCGAGAAAAGAAAGCAGCTCCATCGCCCGGGCTTCATTTTCCTGTTTGCTTTTTCCCCGATCCGCGTTCAGCATCAGATTCTTTTTCACCGAAAGCAGAAACGGGAGTGCTGTTTGGCTCATATAACCGACACGGTATTCTTCCGGGATCCGTACCTTTTCGTCCGCCGGAATGATCCCTGCCAGGATCTTCCCGAAGGTCGATTTTCCGGACCCGTTATGGCCAAAGACCGCAATCACTTTTCCTTCCGGAAGTTCCATCTCCGGAAGATCCAGCACGATGCGGTCCTGATAAGTTTTTTTCAGAGGCGGAAGGATCATCGTTTGTTTTCCGTTCCTTTCTGAATCAATGCAACAATGATATTTAAGATCAGGGCGATCAGCAGCAGGATGATCCCCAGGGCCATTGCCGTGGTAAAGCTTCCCATGCTGGTATAGTTCATGATCGCCGTGGTCATGACGTTCGTTTTAAACATAATGGCACCGCCGACAATGGCGACGGCTCCGACTTCCGCCATCGCCCTTCCCAGAAGAAAGAGCCAGGTGGAGATCACATGGTATCTGCTTTCGTTGATCGTCAGAAGGATCATCCCGCTTCGGGAGATCCCAAGTCCGCGTGTCGTCTCGCGGATCTGCGGAGCAATGCCGTTGGTATAGCTCTCCAGCATCCCGACAGACTGTGGCAGGAGCAGCATGATCTGCGCGATCACCATGCCCGGAACTGTATACAGAAGGTGAAGTCCGCGCAAAGGTCCGACCCCGCTGAACAGCAGATAACAGAAAAGACCGCAGACCACCGGAGGCATTCCCATGAATGCCCGGTCGATGATCACCAGGATCTTTCGTCCGCGGAAGACCGACGTTCCAAGCCAGACTCCGATTGGAACGCCGATCACAAGTGCGATCAGGGAACTGAGCAGAGTCATCCGCAGCGTAGTGCCGATGATCTGCAGCAGGATATGATCACCGCTGAATATCAGTTGAACAGCCTCAACAAGAGCGGATCCCATTTATTCCAGAATGCCGCCGTTTGCTTTAAATGTAAGGAAGGTTGCCTTGTCAGAAAGAATGTACGCTCCCTTTTCATTTGCCATTGTCAGGCAGACGCCCATGCCCGCATTTGCGGAAATGTACCAGCTCTGATATGGCTCAAAGCTTGCTGCTTCTTCTGTGATGCCAAGATTCTCCGGCCACAGAGACAGCTCTTTTGTATGCGTGCCGCTCATGTCACCACGGGATACGAACGGGTATTCCCCTTCAGAGATTGCGCGGAAAGCAGCCTTGACATCAGCACATGCTTTTGTTTCCGCCGGATCGTCCTTCGGTCCGCAAAGAACAAAGTAGTTATACATAAAGGAAAGTCTTTCGCTTGTCTGTCCGTCTACGATTCTTGCAAATCCTGCAGAAACAAAATCCTCTTCCTGTGTTTTGGAATGAACCAGCAGAAGATCCGCGTTGCCCATCTTTGCATTTTCAATTGCCTTACCGGTTCCGGCGGAAGTTACTTCCACCTTGTATCCGTACTCATTTTCAAAGATTGGAAGCAGGTAGCCGAGAAGTCCGGAGTCATTGACAGAAGTTGTGGTCGACATACGGATAGTCTTTGTCTCCTCCGTTGCCGCCGGAATGTCTTTTTCTACCTTCGGAGCGTCTTCTTTGATATAGAAGAGATACTCGCCATACTCGTCATATCCGAACTGGGATGCTGCATGCAGACCTTCTTCGGAAAGCATCCAGTTGATCAGAGCGTCAGCACCCTCTGTATTGATCTTGACGGTTGCCGCATCGATCTTGTTGCCGTCCACATCTGCCCACGGAGATTCCGGATTGACTGCAAGAAGTGTATAGGTATTGATCATACTCTCATCTTCTTCGATCAGGATATCCAGACCGATTCCCTCCGGAGCAACAGCCGATCCGCTTCCGGCAGGAGCTGCACCGCTTCCGGCAGGCGTCTGTCCGCCTCCGTTATTTGCTCCGCCGCAGGCACATAACAGCATCACTGCAGCAATTACTATTGCACAAATACTAACCAGCTTTTTCATTTCCTCAGCCTCCTATCATATCTATTATGACTTCATTATAAGTTGTTTCGTCTAAAAAAGAACCCCTTTTTTTGGAGAGCAAAAAAAAAATGACAGTCAGTCACCGCTAACCGGTTCCTGACTGTCTGAAAATTGGTGTTCTGTTATTTTCGTTTTAATTATCCCCGAATGGTTTCGAAAATCGCCTTCACGTTTTCTGCTTTTGCAGACATCGGAACTTCGCAGCCCGGTCCTAACATAAAGCCGCCCTTCATGCCGAGGTCTGTTACGAGACCTTCGCAGTATTCGCGAACCTGATCCTTGGTATCAAAGGAAAGTCGGACTGCGGAAACATCGCCGCGCATCGACTGCCATCCGCCGATGATCTCGTATGCTTTTCTCATATCTGTGACTCCGTCAAACTCAAAGGAGACGCAGCCCTTCGGAAGTTCGAGGAAGCGGTCGAGCATCGGCACCCAGTTGCCGTCCGCGTGGACGACGGATACATAGCCTGCCTCCCAGAACGCGAGGATCGTTTTCTTGAGGGACGGCCAGGAGAATTCGTCAAAGAGTGCCGGGGAAAGAACCGCTGCGTCCGAACGCATCGCGAACACGCCGACTCTCGGAACACCCGGGTTCAGCTGCTGCAGGGTCGATGCGATCATGTCGTCCGTCATCCGGTTGATCGCTGCCTGTACACGGTCCGGCTCATCATACAGATCCATGATGAACGGGTTGAAGGAACGGATCAGGGAAAGACAGTCAAACGGTGTGATCACAACGCTGCCGATGATCGGCTGCACGCCCTGGCTCATCATCCATCCGATATTCGTTCCCGCATTTGCACCCAATGCACCCCAGCGTGCAAACAGCTGGTTCGGATCGGTATACGGCGGGTTCTGGATCCGCATCATATATCTCATATTCCACTGATCCCAGCCGTTCTTCGCGATGTCATCGTAATCTTCCGGCTGCATGTTTTCGGTTTCCACAAACTGGAACAGCTCATTGTCCGGAAGCTCGATGCCCGGACGGCGGACCGGAAGTGCTTCTGCAAAGCAAGTGTCGCCCGGATTCAGGAAATAGTCTCCATCCGGATAGCCGACGGTATCGTATGTGAATTTTTTCGCTTTCAAAAATGAATCGTTGTTTTCATGAATTTCTTTCTGGGTCACTCCCGCGCAGACACCTGCATAGGTAATGATCTGCATGATCACGGGGATTTCGCTCCGATCATTGACCGGTTCAATTGCCATACATCTTGCAATCTTCTCAGCTGAGTTCATCTTATTCTTCTCCTTCCTATTATTTGTTCAAATTCTTTACTTTACGCCTTTTATTCTAAACCCTTTATTTTATAAGTCTTGATATGATATAATCGATTTCGGACAATAACTATCAATTATAGTTCATACAATTTGTAGGAAAAATGAAACTGAGTCTGAATATTCTGGAAGAATGGCTCTCCGACTTTCAGCCGGAAGCCCATATCAGGGAAGGAAAGCGCCAGCTGCGCAATGTCCGGATCATTTCTGATGAGATCAAACTGTCGGATTCCACTGTTTACCTTTCTCAGGTCGACGAAGAGACCGTGATGTGTACCAACGGAAAAGACTATCTTCTTGTTCACGCGCCGGATCTTCACGATGTCTTAAACTCCATTCTTGACGCATTTGCTTATTACAATGACTGGATGGAAGAGGTCCGGGCAAAGATTGCTGATGATCTTTCGCTGGAAGACCTGCTGGAGCTCGGCCGTCAGTTTTTGTCCCGGGGCCTCGTGGTCGCGGATTCGACCTTTCTGATCCGCTATATCTGCGGTGAGGAAGAAAACCCGATATATCGAAAGACACTGGAAAAGCGGTTGCTGCCTTTTCAGGTCCTGCTCGACATCAACACGATGCAGCACATCCGTCTTCCAAATACGCCGACCTATCCGGTCGATGTTCCTTCCATGAACCTGCATACCCTCGTAAGCAATCTCTTTTCCGGTTCGGTTCACCGTGGATGGCTCATCACGCACAGCCATTCCGATACCTATACCTCCGCGGACTACGATCTGCAGGACGCCTTCGTTGAACTGCTCGAGACGTGGCTGGACCGCCAGCCGGATACCCGGGACTCCATGAACCGGTCGGAATGGGTCCGCTCTCTGCTGCTCGGTGAAGAGCCTGACCCTCTCCTTACACAGAGGCTGGAGGTTTTTCATTGGTACATCAACGATCCGAAACAGATTTATGTGATCGTGCCGCGCAATAAAAACGAAGATCAGCGGTATGCCCTCGTCCGGACCCTGGAAGTACTGAACGAACAGGCCTTTATCTTCCAGCATGGGGAGGCTCTGATCTATCTGATCAACCGATCCCTGCTGCATTCGGAATTTCACGACAAACAGCTGGAGGAACTGATCCGCAGTGCCGGCTGCCTTGCAGGAAGAAGTCCGGTCTTTACGGATATTCTGGAGACTGCGGCCTGCTATCAGGCTGCCGAAGCGGCCTCCCGCTATGCACTCTCCGCCCGGGAAAGGACGATCGTCGGGGCAGAAGAGATCCTGCTGCCGTATATCCGGTCGCTGATCATGGAAAACACGGCGTTTACCTTAAAGCACCCCTTTGTGGAAACACTGAAAGCGTATGACCGGAAACACCGGGCGGACCTGTTCCATACCGCAATCGTGTTTATCCGCAACAACTGCAACTATGTGGAAACGGCGAAGGAACTCTTCATCCACCGAAGCTCTCTGATCTACCGGATCGGCCGGATCGAAGAACTGACCGGACTCGATTTTACCAACTATGAAGACCGCTTCCTGCTCGAACTCTTTGACTTTCTGGAGAAGCCTTCTTTTTAAGCCTTTTTTCATGGTCTTCGCGGATGGTTTATGCTATAGTATGCATGGCTTGAAAGAATCTGCCAATGAATGGCAAAGGAGATACTGAAAATGAAGAAAATCTTACTGACCGGCGGCGGTACTGCCGGCCACGTGACACCGAATATCGCATTAGTTCCTTATTTAGAAGAGGCGGGCTTTGAGATCGAATACATGGGTTCTTATAACGGAATCGAAAAGACCCTGATCGAAGCGCAGGGCATTCCGTATTACGGAATCTCTTCCGGAAAGCTCCGCCGCTATCTGGACATCAAAAACCTGACCGACCCGTTCCGTATCTTAAAGGGACTGGGCGAGGCGAAAAAATATATGAAGGAGCACAAGCCGGATATCGTCTTTTCCAAAGGCGGCTTTGTTTCCGTTCCGGTCATCTTTGCTGCTGCTTCCGCAGGGATTCCGGTCGTGATCCACGAATCCGACCTGACACCGGGTCTTGCAAACAAGCTCTGCATCCCGAAAGCCGCAAAGATCTGCTACAACTTCCCGGAGACCAAAGACTATCTGCCGGAAGGACTGTCCGTTCACACCGGTCTGCCGGTCCGCCGCCAGCTCTTAGACGGCAACCCGCATAAAGGCTATGCTTTCTGCGGATTTCCGGAGGACAAGCCGATCGTCATGATCATCGGCGGCAGCCTCGGCGCGGCCTCAATCAATGAAGTCGTCCGCGAGGCCCTTCCTCAGCTTCTCGAAAAAGTTTATGTGGCGCACATCTGTGGAAAAGGAAAGACGGACCCGTCACTCACAGACATTGCCGGATATAAACAGTTCGAGTATGTCAGCGATACCCTGCCGGATCTGTTTGCGGCAGCCGACCTGATCGTCTCCCGCGCGGGCGCGAATGTCATCTACGAGATCGTTGCCCTGAAGAAACCTTCGATCCTGATCCCGCTCGGCACCGATGCGAGCCGGGGCGACCAGATCCTGAACGCAAAATCCTTTAAGCGCCGCGGATTTGCAGAAGTCCTTTTTGAGGAAGATATGACAAAGGACTCTCTTTACAACGACATCATCGAAGTTGCCCACAACCGCAACTCCTATGTCAACGCGATGAACGCCGAGCGGACCGAAGACTCCGCGAAGCTTGTAACGGATGTGATCCTCGAAGTGCTCGAAGAACACAGCAGGAAATAAATCGTTTTACCAGACAAACAGAAAACGCTCTGAGCGGAGGTCCGCCCGGAGCGTTCTTTTTATGATCTGTTATTTTTTTAGAATGCGGCCATCTTTACCCGTTTGAACGGATTGGTTTTATAATCGGAGATCGCTCCCCAGTAATGTTTGATCGTCGGATTGCTGTATGCGTAATTGTAAATTTTCCGGGCCGTATCATGATACTGCTCCGGATCGTAAACCCTGCCGTTTACCTCGACCCAGGCATGTCCGCCGGAGTTGCAGGCATAGACATTTTTGCAGCCTGCCGCTTTTGCAAGGTAAGCGAAGGAGGACGCATAGCTCATGCAGTTTCCTCCTTTGCGCGGTCCGAACATGTCGTACGCATAGACAACCGGCCAGTCTTTTCCATGATAGTGCGGGATGCGCGGATTACCGGTACTGTTGAATTTCGTAACCGTATACTGGAACAGCGCCTTGATCTTCTGTGCTTCTGTCATGGACTTATTGGTCACGTTCGCAACGACGGCCTTGGCATAAACTTCGTTGAAATGTTTTTTCAGTCCGGCTTTTTCATCTGCTTTGGTCAGAACGATCTTGCTGATCTTCTGTGTCTGCGTGCCTTTTAATACGTAGATCCACTCTTTTTTGCCGATCTTTTTGACCACACCGGTACGTTTGTTGAACACACCTTTTTTCACGTAAACCCATTTGCCGTTGGAGATGCGTTTTGCTGCTCCGGTCGCTTTTGAGAAGATACCCTTTTTCACATAAAGATATTTCTTATCGGTCAGGCGCTTCGCAACACCGGTCACTTTTTTGAACACGCCCTTTTCCACGTACACCCAGCGTCTGGTAAATAAATCTGCAACGATGCCGGTGGATTTTGTAAACACCCCGCCTTTATAATAAAGAAGTTTTCCACCTTCTTTGTATAATCCGTCTTTCGTGTGTGGATTGACCGGTTCCGGATCAGAAGGCTCTTCCGGGGTTGGATCGTCTGTGGTCGGCTCATCCGTCGTCGGATTCTCTGCTGCCGGCTCTTCCGTCACGACCGTTTCCGCCGCCTGAGTTTCTTCTGCTGCCTGCAGACGGAACGGAAAGCTGACGAAAAAGATTGCCGCGATCACCAGCCAGATTCCGAGTTTTTTTCCTGTTTCTTTGAAACGCGTGTTCATTGATTTTCTCTCCTGCTTCCTGTTTTCAAGAATTAATATTCTTTGTATTCAACACTGCCATCCGAATAGGTGATGACATAATATCCGTGTGAGCCGTCGGCGCAGTTCGGAACTGCTTCCTGTGATACGATATAGCGGCCGGCCGGCTGTGTCGGCTGTACGTACTTCGCGGTGCCGTAGGTCGTGATCTCGTTCACCGGTTCACGGGTGACCTTTTCGGAAATGACTTCGCGGGCTGTTTCTTTTCCGTCCGCGTAAGTAACTTTGTACGTCACTTCTTTTCTGCCGTTGACGCCTTCCTGCGTTACCTTGCTCTGGCCCTCGTACATATTTGCCGAGTACGCTTTTTCTTTTTCATAAGGAATCTTTTCTTTTTCCACGACTTCTTCAAACGTCGTGCGGTGGATCTCGATCACATCGCCGGTCTTGACCGCATCCGTTGCCTGCGGGATCGTCGTGTCATTTTCGCCGAGCGTGATCCCTGCTGCCTGCAGCGCTTCTGCGACCGTCAGTCCGTTGAACTTTACTTCCTGACTCGTACCCGCTGCGGCATCCTTGACCGTTACAGTGATGGATCTGCGGATCACGATCTCTTTCATATCTTCTGTGATCTTGGTGTCAGTGGCCGGGTCGATCTGATCTTCCTCGCCTAAGCTGATGCCGGCTTCTTCCAGCGCTTCCGCGATCGTCTTTCCTGTTTTGGTCGTGATCTCGGTATTGACATTTCCATCCACGACATTCATCACGATCTCTTTGCCGCATGCCGTAAGCAGAACGCCTGCAAGGACAAACACGATTGCCGCCAGAACTGCGCTGATCTTATTTCTTTTTTTATTCATAAAGCGAATGCTCCTTCCGTTTCCATTGTTAATCAGTATATACCCGGATTCCCTGCAAATCAATTGCTTCTATGCCGCCGAACTGCGCTGCAGGAAGGTATACCAGAAATCCGTAATCGGAGGTCTCCGTGCAGGTCGCAAAGGCTTCGTAGATTTCTTCCGTTCCGGAAAGCGTTGGGATGCCGAGGTAGATCCGGCTGTCGGTCCTTCGTCCGTTGCCGCTCATCTCCCCGCGGAAAGTCACGTATTCCATGTTGGAAAGACAGGGCTCTGCGCTCACTTCCACTTCCGGAACCTGCGTCAGGTCTGATGCCGCTTTCTCTGCCTGCGGCGCCGGGATCACGGCCGGTTCTTTTACGAAATCTTTCAGGTTGCGCTCGACTTTTTCGACAACGACCTGGTCCGGGCGGCACTTTTCCAGATCTGCGGCCAGATTGTACGGAACCGTTTTGGAAAAGACGGCCGTTCCCCATGCGTTCGCAAAGAACGGGATCAGGGAATTTCCGAACGAATCGCGGTACATCAGAAGACTGCCTTCCGCCTTGCTGTTCGTGCTTTCGATCCGGTAGTCCTCAACGCTGACTTCCGGAGAGAGCGGATTCTTCGAAGGAAGGTATTGATAATTCTGTTCATACTGGAAGGTGTCGTCGTATTCGGCTTCGTCCGAGGCCGGATACAGCATCGCGCGCAGATCGCCCAGATGGTTTTTTGCCCGCTGCACCGGAACGCTGCTGTAATCGTCATGCGCCTTGTCCAGTTTGGTCAGCGCTTCATGATACACCCGGCGGGCGCCTTCTGTGGTCCAGTGCGAATCCTCCTTGAAATACAGGACCTCCTCCTGTGCTTCAAAGAACGCGAACAGGTCCAGATAGGAAACGCCTGAGGCCTCAAGGTTTTCCGCCAGCGTGTCCCGGTTGTGGCGCGCCGTCTCCGGACGCTGATAGTAATACGGCATATGCTCGCCGTAGAGCGTATTCTTATTCGGCGGAACCATCAGCAGAAACTCTGCCCCGCGGCTTTCCGTATACTGCTGCAGCAGGGAAAGGTTGTGCGCGAGATTCCACATACCTCTTTGCGAGAGGGTATTTCTTCCGAGATAATCATCCAGTGTGGAGGAATAGTACAGCCAGCCGTCGGTTCCGGTCACCACACTCTCCGTATTGGAAACCTGAAAGACTGACTTCTGGATCTTCGCATCCGCCGTGATCAGCTGCGGACGGAAGGCGAAGTGGTGTTCAAACCAGTTGCCGAGTTCTCCCGGCAGCTCCGTATTGAGGCTTCCGTCTTCCTTCGTCCAGGAAGGAAGTTCCACCCGGGTCTCGTTTCCGACCGGCTCCTCCGATTTTGCAAAGAGCATGCAGACCAGAGGGATCAGACAGATCACCAGAAACGCACCTATAAATATGGAAAGAAACGTTTTCTTCATTTTTACTCTGCTCTTTTAGCTCCTTTAGAATTTGAAATAAATGAACGGGTTATATGCGCTTCCGGAAAGCCGGAGCATACACCAGGCAAACAGAAGAAAGGCTGCCAGGTAGGAAGCGATCTCCAGGACTTTCCATTTTCCGGAGCATGCCGCCTCTGTGCCCATTTTTTCTTTTGCTCCGGTGATGAATTTCTTCAGCGGGGCGCAGCCTGCGATGGCGGCCGCAAGCATGACCAGGAACCAGACCGTACACTGCTCGAGTGCAAAGCTCATCGATGCCGGGCTGAAGGTAAAGCCGCTGAACATCTGGCCGATCATGGCAAAGCCCTGTCCGACGCTGTCCGCGCGGAACATGACAAAGCCGACGCAGACGACCAGAAGCGTATAGATCCGGCTGAGCCATGCAGGGATCTTTTTCGTAAACGGCACATATTCTTCCAATAATAAGAACAGTCCGTGATAGAGTCCCCAGAGGACGAAGGTCCAGTTGGCGCCGTGCCATAAGCCGGTCAGAAGGAACACGATCAGTCGGTTCAGGACGGTGCGAAGTCGTCCTTTGCGGTTTCCGCCCAGCGGAATATACAGATATTCTTTGAACCAGGTGGAAAGGGAGACGTGCCATTTTCTCCAGAAATCCTGAATGCTGACCGCTCCATATGGATAAAGGAAGTTTTCCTTAAAGGTAAAGCCGAACATCTGGCCGAGGCCGATCGCCATATCACTGTAGCCGCTGAAGTCGTAATAGATCTGGAACAGATAGGCGATCGCTCCGATCCATGCACCGAGGGCATTGACCTGTCCGCCGGCAGCTGAAAAGACGGCATCGGCGGCCTGTCCCATCGCGTTTGCGATCAGCACCTTTTTGCCGAGTCCGAAAAGGAAGCGGCGAAGTCCCTGGGCGATCGACTCCAGATCTCTTGTCCGGTTCAGGATCTGCTCCTTGATATCCCGGTATCTTACGATCGGGCCTGCGATCAGCTGCGGGAAGAATGCAATATATAATTGTACATAAAGGAAGTTTTTCTGTGCTTCGACCTCACCCCGGTAAACATCGATCACATAGGAAAGCGCCTGGAAGGTAAAGAAAGAAATACCGATCGGCAGGGTGATCTGCGGCACCGGGATCTGCACGGAAAGAAGGCTGTTCAGCCCCGAAACAAACATGCCCGTATACTTGAAGACGCAGAGGATTCCGATATTGAGAATGACCGCGAGGACAAGGAAGCCCTTTCGCCGCCTCTCACTTCCCTGCGCGACGAGCCGTGCGAAAACATAATTCAGTAAGGCGCTTCCGATCATCAAAAGAACATAGACCGGTTCGCCGTAAGCATAAAACACAAGGCTCGCAACCATCAGCAGGATGTTGCGCGCCTTTATCGACGGCAGAATACCGTAAATTATAAAAACGACCGGCAAAAAGATGCACAGAAATACCAGCGAACTGAATACCATTTATGATTACGCCCTGTTTCTAATTTTTTTCTCTAATCGAAAAGTATATCGCAGGAACCGGGTAAAAACAATCCCTCTTCCCAAAAACAGGCGTGTTTACAGACGGCTCATCAGCCCGTTCAGGACCTGCTCGGTCAGGAAGAGCGCGCCATGGATGCCGAAGTGTGTTTTCGGGATCAGATCCGTGTACCCCATACCCGGGAGGCTGATCTCGATTCCGCAAAAGACTTTGTCGGTCGTCATCAGCGAGGCAATGAAATTGGCGTCTCCGAAGACCAGTTCCGCCTGGGTCTCTTCGATCGGTTTGTCAAGCGCTGCATGTGCGTGGTGTTTGTCCAGCATCTCTTCGAGGCGTTTGCGTACCGAAGGCTCCGGGTTTCCGGTCACGGAAAGGACGTCCGGGGTCATGCCCAGATACTCGATGCAGAACGTTGTATACGCGAGGACCTGTGAGGCCGATCCCTGCACGGCAAAGACCGCTCCCTTCGGAAGTCCGCTTGCCCGGTAGATGCCGTTAATCTTGTACCAGGCGAGAGCCCGGGAGGTCTCGCATTCTTTCAGCGCTTCGGCCGGATCCGTGCCGAGCCGTTCAGACAGATCTCTGCAAAGTTTTTCGGATGCGGAAAATCCGACCGGCGGACAGTCGCAGACATAGAATGGCATGCCGTATTCTTTTTCCAGATACTGCGCCGCCTGCGTACCCATCTGCGGATCGAGCACCAGGTTCAGATCCGCTTCCGGAATCCGAAGGATCTCATCCATGCTGCAGTCGGCAGCGAGGAAACAGTTGACCTCGATCCCGCAAAGCTTAAGGATCCGCTCGATCTCTTTGCGGTCTCCTTCAAAATAGCGGTTCCAGATCGAAAGGCCGAGGACGTTGACCCGCGGCTTCGCGCCTTCGGCGGTTTGCCTTTGGTCTTCTCTTTTTTTGAGCGCTCCCGTTTTTCCGAGCTGCTGCAGCAAGGAAAGGCAGGCCTGCTCATAGCCGGCGGAAAACTCCGTCGAGAAGCCGGGTGATTCCAGCATCACATACCGGCCATCCGGTAAAAGCTCTCCGAGAAGATCCTGAATGCGGTCTCCGATCAGGGATGCGCCTGGGGAATTGATGACCGCGATCAGATCAAACTGAATATGTTCCTTTATAAAGAGGATGCCCGCACGGACTTTTTCCTCCGTCCCGTAGACATAGTCCTCGCCGTCCAGCCAGGTACAGGGGACCCGCTGCTGGCGGAAGAACCAGTTGTTCAGATAGTTAAAATCCACCGGCACTTTTTCACCGCTCCTGGAAGGCAGGTAAAGGAGCGGATGGATGCTCAGGAACTGGGATGTCGTGCTGTGGTAAAATCGACACCCTGTCGGCCCGTTCAGCAGGACGACGGTCTGGCGGATTCCCTCCATGCCAAATATCATCCCGGTGATTCCATCAGGAGTAATATTTGTCAAATAGTTCTCTGTCATATTGCCATTCTCCTTCGTTCTTGTCTTCAAACAGCCGTACCCAGCGTTTCAGGATATACAGTGCGGAATGGAATCCCGCCACCGGTGTCATCGGCAGCGCATCCTGTACATACTTCCCGTCTTTGGCCGGCGAGGTATAGTAGGTCAGGACCAGATCCGGATCATACTGTCCGATCCGCTCCTGGATTGTTGTCCATTCAATATCTTCTTCGATGTGATCGCAGTAGTCCCGGTGCGAGGTCACGTTAAAGGTCTGGTGCAGATAGTTGATCACACCGATCCATTTCAGTTTCATTCCAACATCCACAGCCGCTTCGAGCAGCCAGTCCAGATTGACATTGATCGTCGTCATGACGATCGTCTTGCCTTCCAGCGCAGGGCGAAGGGCTTCGATCTCTTTCCGGTAACGCTCGTGCTCGTGCTGAATGATCTCTTCTCCGACCGTTTTCCGGTCAAAGATTTCTGCCATCTGCCGGATCCATTCGGAGGAAGCGCGGAATCCGACCGGAAGTGCACCGTCCATAAAGCGGCAGTGATATTTTTCCATAAGCCAGTTGCGCAGATTCAGGCTGTCTTCCGATTCCGTTGCCAGAATGTTGACCGGCGCTTCGAGGAAGCGGCGCACATCTTCTGTATTGGTATCATACAGGAAGCGGCAGTTGATCCCGACATCCATCTGCTCGAGCAGATCTTTGACGATGCGGTAGTTCAGCGCGCCGTTGTCTGCGATTCCGGCTTCGTTGATCAGGTTGACCTTGCGGACGGACGGCTCTTTCTTCGGATCGATCAGGCGCTCGGCCACGGTATGCAGGCACTGCCTGATCCCTTCCATATAGTCGCCGGAAATATCTCCGTCCGCGCTGATCGTAATGACCGGCGTCTCGTCTGTTCCCATGGATTCGACCTGACGGATATCGTCACCGATGATGCCGCTGACACAGGAGCTGACGACAACGACGGCTCCCGGTTTCCGCTCGAGGGCTTTTGTTACTGCTTCTTTCAACAGATCCATTCCGCCGAAGACCGCTTCCGCCTGTCCGATGTCCGTGCTGACAAAGTGCGGGCTGAGGGACGATGGCATCAGGATCCCGCGGTTGAACAGGTTTCTTCTGCCTGGGGAGGTGATGGACTGCAGGGTATAGAAGGCGCAGGCTCTCGGCGCATGCGCGATCACGATCGCATCATGCAGCTGAGCCGCGAGGATTGCAGCTCCGTTAAAGGCACAGCCGTAAAGCGGCGGGCGGTTGAGTCCCCGTGCATCCCGTGATTCGACAATCGCTTCTTCCGAAGGCGCCTCTTCACGGCGTTCGAGGGCAGAAGCTGCAGCGCTTTCTTTCTTTGACTGGCCGTCTTTTCTTGTGATCCGGTTCTGCAGGACCGCTGCCTCGAGCTCCTCATCCGTCAGAGGAAGCGCTTCGTATAACTGCATTTCCGGGGAGACTGCCGCGGCAAGGGTGCGGAACACCTCTTTTTCTTCCGGGTAGCCTTCCAGTTCCATCAGCGTCATGTTTTCCTGCTCAGCGTGCGCGAAGGCGTGGCTGCGCGGAACCTTTGCAACGACCGGAAGCGAGACCGCTTCGGCAAACCGCCGTACGCGCTCCTCCTCATCCGCAAGTTTTCTTTCATTATATATAATGCCTGCGACACGGCGGTGTTCGCTGCCGTCAAAATTCCGGATTCCGCGCAGGATGTTGTTCGCGGCATACAATGCCATATACTCCCCGCTTGTCACCAGAAAGATCACATCCGCATATTCCCTGCGGACGGGCACGGCGAATCCGCCGCAGACGACATCGCCTAAGACATCGTAAAGAACGATATCGTAATCCTGCTTGATATGATGCCGGTCTAAAAATTCAAAGGAAGTGATGATGCCGCGGCCGGCACATCCGACACCCGGATTCGGTCCGCCGGCTTCGATACAGCCGATATTCTGATACCCGGTTTCAAGGACCTTTGACGGATCCTCCTCTTCCCTGCTTACGCCGCGCAGATAATCGAGGACCGTTGTCTGTGGCCTGCCGTGTACCAGCAGCCTGGTTGAATCATGTTTCGGATCGCATCCGATCTGAAGCACATGCTCTCCCCGCATCGCGAGTGCCGCGGAGAGGTTTGCGCTGATCGTGGATTTTCCGATCCCGCCTTTTCCGTAAACTGCTATTTCCATCATACTGTTGATTTCTTTCTTACTGCTTTTTTACTATTAACGCTAGCTTACCATAAATGATTTTTCTATTTATAGCATTCTAAACCGCAGTTTTTGGAGAATCTTTCGCTCCCGCTGCTGTTTTGTTATTCGCGATCTCCCTCTTTACAAACAAAAAGGGCTGCTGCGATGGTTTGATCACAGCAACCCTTTTAATATCGGAATGGTTTTTTTCTGTTCTTGGACTCCGGTAAAGTGTCGCACACGCATTCATTGACACCGAAGCCGGTTCTTTCTGTTCAAAGAACACCCGTCGCCGCGAGGATCTCCGTCACTTTCGAAACCGGTACGACTTCGATCTTATCTTTCACTTCCTGCGCCACATCTTTCAGGTCATCCATGTTGGTTTTCGGGATGAATACCTTGGTAACGCCGGCGCGCTCGGCTGCCATCAGTTTTTCCGGAAGGCCTCCGATCGGGGTCACCGCCCCGCGGAGCGCAACCTCACCGGTCATGGCGATGTGCGGGTCGACAATCTTTCCGGTCAGCAAAGATGCAAGCGCTGTCGTCAGCGTTACACCGGCCGACGGTCCGTCTTTCGGAACGGCGCCCGCAGGCACGTGGATGTGGAGGTCTTTTTCCTGCAGCTGTTTTGCCTGTTCCGGGAAGAGTTCCTTGACCAGACTCAATGCAATCTGCGCCGACTCTTTCATCACGTCGCCGAGCTGACCCGTGATCGTCAGTCCGCCGCCCTTGCCTTCCGTCAGCAGTGTTTCAATGTATAAGATCTCGCCGCCGACCGGGGTCCACGCAAGTCCCGTGACAACGCCGGCTTTCGGATCCGGCAGGATCTCGTTGTGCGGAACCGGCCGGGTCTCCATCTCCTCTTTGACCACATCCGGCGTGACCACGACTTTTTCGTCCGGGTTTTCCGAGATGCGGACGGCAAGGATCCGGCAGAGGGTATCGATATGTTTGCGCAGGCCGCGGACGCCCGCTTCCATCGTATAGTCGGAGATCAGCGACTCGAGCGCCGCATCTTCGATCTCCATCTGCTCGCTCGCAACGCCCATGCTCTCCATCGACTTCGGAACCAGATGGTGTTTTGCGATCTGCAGTTTTTCGAGTGGGGTGTATCCGGTAAACTGGATCACCTCCATCCGGTTCAGCAGCGGCTCGGGAATCGTATCCGTCGTATTTGCCGTGCAGATGAACAGGACATCAGACAGGTCATATGGCACATTCATGTAATGGTCCGTAAACGTATTGTTCTGCTCCGGGTCCAGGACCTCTAAGAGTGCGCTCGCCGGGCTTCCGTTATAAGACGCTGACAGCTTGTCAACTTCATCCAGTACCATGACCGGATTCGAGACACCGCTCTTCTGGATCCCATCCATGATCCGTCCCGGCATTGCGCCGATATAGGTCCTTCTGTGTCCGCGGATATCCGACTCGTCATGCACACCGCCGAGGCTGACGCGGACATATTCTCTGCCGAGTGCGCGGGCGATGCTTTTTCCGATACTCGTCTTTCCGGTTCCCGGCGCGCCGACGAACAGTAAGATCGAGCCAGACTGCTGCTTCTTCAGGTTCATGACTGCGATCTGCTGGATAATCCGGTCTTTCACTTTTTTCAGCCCATAGTGGTCTTCATCGAGGATCTTCCGCGCCTCCTCGAGGTCGATATGTTCCACATCCTCTTTTTTCCAGGACAGACTCGTGACAAAATCCAGGTAATCGTACAGGATTCCGCTTTCGACGCTTTCCTTTCCTTCCTGTTTCAGGCGGTTCAGGACTTTTTCCGCTTCTTTGCGCGCGGTCTCGTTCATGCCGGAGTCCGCGATCTTCTGTGCAAACTTCTGCACATCCGTTACATTCTCCGGATGCATCTCGTCGAGCTCCCGCTGCAGGTGTTCCATCTGCCGCTTGATCGCGGACTCGCGGTACATCTGCTGCTGCTCTTTCTGCTGGGAGCTGACAGCCTCGTTCGTGATCCGACCGACTTCCAGAAAATCATACAGTGCTTTTTCGATCATCTCGGTCCGTTTCGCGAGGGAGTCCTCGGCCAGGATCGCATACCGCTCTTCGTTGGACAGCTTCATCCACGGCGAAAGCATGCAGGCGGCCATTCCGATCGAATCCACCTGATCGATATAGTAGTCCGCGGCGCTCGCCCACTCAAAGCCAGTCGCGTAGTCGCGCATCTCCTGAACCAGGTTTTTCAGTTTTTCTTTTTCTACTTCTTCGTCAAGATCGCGGATATCCGCGCGGCGCAAGATCTCCAGCTGGATCGTATGATCCGGATTGATCTCCACGCTGTTCAGGTTCACGCGGTACTTTGTTCGGATCACGGCAAAGCCCTGTGAATCGATCTCGGTGATCGTTCCCGCAACGCCGATCGGATAGAAACTCTCTTCCGTCATTTCATGGAATTTCTGATTTTCCTTTGCCACGATCAGGATGATCTTTTCGTTTACGGAAATTCCCTTGCTGCCGGCGCTCTTGCGGAGCTGCTCCGTCTGGAAATACAGCGTCGCGTCCGGGGTCAGGATCATATTATATACAGGGACAACTAACATTTTGGTTCCTCCTTTATTTACGCTTGTCTTTGAACCGGTGTTCACTTCTCTTGTGGTGACTGGCTTTAGATGTCTTTAAGTGAATGTTCATTTATCTTATTGGCTTTTTATTCCCTGCCCGAAGGCAGGGAGTTGTTGGTTAATTATCATTTCCGGTGCGGCTGTTCTCGTTTCGCTTTTCAATTATTATGAGCCGCATCTGATTTGAGTTTCCGGGTCGAGACCGGACCTTCTATATCAGAGTAACAGCATCTCCTGCATCATCTTCACGAGTTCTGCAAGTTCCGCTTCTGCATCGAAGTGCATCGAGCGGCTGTTCATCGCCAGGAAGCGGACCGGGGAAAACAGAACCGCCGAAAGATTCGGGTCGCTGCACCGCCGGATGATCCCGAGCTCCTGATACCGGTGGATCAGTTCGAACACGTCGCAGCAGCAGTCCGTCTCACAGACCGTCTCCGACAGAGACGGACAGCGGGAACATTGTTCCACAAAGCTGAACACCTCTTCATGCTCTACCGTATAGTTGAATACGCCGCGGATGATCGTCTCGATCAGTTCGGCGCCGCTCATCTCCGGCTGCATCCGCTTCATCAGATAGTGGTAGGACTGGTGCGAGTACTCCTTGAACACTTCCGCGAGCATTTCTTCTTTATTTGAATAATAAATGTAGATCGTTGCCGGGGAAACGCTGGCCTCGCGGGCGATCTTCGCGACCGAAGCCCCGTTAATGCCTTCCCGGAGGATCACATTTACGATCGCTTCTTTGATTCTTTGCTGTTTTTCGCAATCCCGCGTTCTCATAAAAGAGTCCTTTCGCCTTTGTTCTCACGGCCCTTAAGCCGTCCGATTATTGAAAAGCCGCGAACCATTGATGCGTGCTTTTCTCAATCTCCCTCTGGAGATTTTAATAATAAACGAACGTTCAGTTATTGTCAATCCCTCTGTAAACACAAAACGCAATATTCTGCGTTTGATTACAGAATATTGCGTTTTCCCCTTTTTCTGTTTCTTCGTTTTTACTCTGCGAACTCAATCGTTACGTTATGCACCAGCGCAAGTCCGGCTTCGACTTCCACCGCTTTTGCGATCCCGTTCAGGATCGGGCAGGAAACATGCACCGGGAAATGCTCGGAAGCATATTCATAAAGAGGACCTTTGCCCGGCTTTACAAGACAGACCTCATACGGATCCAGCTCGGTGCCGACCGCTTCCATCATTTTCTGTACAGCTTCGCAGCCGCAGCCGACTTTTACATCACACATTTCATCGTCATTCATCTGCGCCGTGACGACTGCCTTAAAGCCGCACGGACCCGGATCGATTTTTACCTTCGTCATTTTGATACCTTCTTCCCACAATTTAATATTTCAAACAGTCTCTTCTGTTTTTCAATTATAAAGCAAAATTTCTGCCAACGAGGTCCGCTCCTTTTGCGCTCTTATGCCTGCATCTTTTTGCGGATCTCTTCAAGCGCCGTTTCCAGCTTTTCCTTATCCTGCTCACCCGGGATCCAGGCAACCATTGCCTTTTCTCCGGCGTAGCGCGGGATCAGATGAATATGATAATGGAAGACCGTCTGACCTGCTGCCTCATTGTTGTTCTGCAGAACGTTCAGTCCGTCCGCTTTGAACACCTCCGTTAAGACCGGCGCCAGTTTCTTTGACAGCTTGTATGCTTTTGCCTGGATCTCTTCGTCGATTTCAAAGATGTTTTTATAGTGCTCCTTCGGCAGGATCAGACAGTGACCGACGGTCGCCGGACCCGCATCGAAGATCACATTAAAATCTTCATCTTCATAAAGAGACATGGTCGGAATGTCTCCATTTGCCAGTTTGCAGAAAATGCAATTATCATCTTTCATCTCAAATCTCCTCCTGTTTGCGGAATCTTATATATCAATCATATCACAACTTTATCCGAAGGGATAATAATCAAAAATTGCCTGTATGGCATCTGTAATTTCCTGAATCTGAGAAAAGGCGATGGTTCCAATTTTTTTATAATGGCGCTTTTCTAAATCAACCGTTTTCAGATGCTCACATAAAGCAATCTCCTGCTCACCATTTATGATAAGAGGAATATGAAGCGCGTCTTCTGTTGCAGAGATAACGACCGGACAGATTACGCTTAATCCGGATTGATTGAAAAAATCTTTGCTTACTACCAGCGCCTTCTTTTTTTCATTGCTTAATTCGATGACGGTTCCTTGCTCTACGTTTGCCATTAATTACCATGCCTCCCGTCCAACAGGCTCTCCCCAATCATATTCCTCATACGGTCCAAGTTTTCCGCCAAAATCTCCGGCTCGTTCTTCCAGCGTTTTATGTCGTATGTTTTTTTCAATTATGATTTTTCCGTTTTCAGCAGTGACTCTCAGCTCATCGTCAACACTGATCCCAGCGGTTTCTAACAGATCCTTTGTTAAACGGACGCCATGGCTGTTTCCCCATCTCGCAATTTGAGTCGTCATTTTTTTATCCTTTCGCCGAATAAATGTATATACTTCGTATATACATTATGACTCGTTCCTGCAGTCCTGTCAAACATATCGACTTGTGTTTACTTTCTTCCCGCCGATAAAAGCGATCGCAAGAAGGATGCCAAAGATGAAGCCCGCGATATGTGCCACAGCATCCACACCGGAATTGATAAAGTTAGAATAGAACAGGAAGATCATGACCACACCGATCCGCATGAAGAGGATCGCGGGCCGCATCCTTCCCCGGTTCTTGATCATTAAATAAACGGTCGCTCCGATCAGTCCGTAAACGGCGCCGCTCGCTCCGGCTGCCACGGTATTCTGCCCGGTCAAATAATAATAAGCTGCGCTGATCACGCTGGCTCCGAAACCGGACAGCAGGTAAAGGGCAAGGTAGCGCCAATGCCCGGCAGTCCGCTCGATCGAATATCCCACCAGTCCGAGATAGATCATGTTTCCGGCGAGATGGCTCGTGCTGAAATGCATGAACGTATTGGTGATCAGCCGCCAGAACTGATAGTTTTCAAAGATGTACGGGCCATAGGACGCTCCGCGGGATATCATATAACCCGGATCGGCAATATTGCCGCCCGCCGCAATCACGATAAAGTAGATCAGGTTCGCTGCGATCAGGGCGATCGTTACAAACGGCCAGTTTTTTATCTTCAGCGCATTCTGCGCTTTTGCTCTCGGACTTTCCGTCAGCACCTGATTCAGACCATATTTCAAACCAAAGAAATCATCCGGCTGATTCTCATAAATAAACAGCCTGCGTTCCTTTGCATCCACCAGCCAGACATTGACACCCGGCAGCTGGGTCAGCTGCTTGTCCCGGTTCAGGTCTCCGCTGACGATCAGAAAAAGAATGTTCCGTTCCGGCGTGTTCGCGGAAAGCTGGTAATGTACGCTCTGAATCTGGGCCGCTCCGAGGACCGGCTGTACACTGTGGTCGGCGAGGATACAAAAGAGCGCATCTCCGTCCGCCCGGTTATAAAGGATCTGCAGCCCGCCGGCAGCGCCGCTGGTTGCCGCCTGCGCAAAGTTCTGCTGTCCGAAATATTGTAAGAGTTCTTCATAAACCATGCAGAAATTGTAACAATCCTGCCGGGAGAATTCAACCGGAGAATGCTATGCGCTAGCGGAAGCAAAACTCCTCTTCCGCAAAACGCAGGATATCTCCTTCCCGGATCGCGGCTCTTTTATAGGACTCCAGTCGCTCGTCATTTAAGTATGTCCCGTTCATAGAGTTCAGATCTTCGACATAATACTGTCCGTCTTCTTTATAGAACCGCGCATGCATCCGGGAGATCGTATCTTCTTCGATCTGCGCATCGCACCCGCGCGCGGAGCTGCCGACCGTAAAGGGGAATTCCGTTAAAAGGATCCGTACGCCCTGCTGTTTATGAAGTCCCGTCAGCTTTCTTCCGCTGTCCGGCTTTTTTCCGAGTAAGACCGTTCCGTCCGACGCGGCTGCGAAAAGATCGGCCGGATATTCCGGCAGGAAGGGATCCTTTCTCCGCGGACTTTGCGTCCGGTACGGTTCCGGCTCTGCCACGGTACTCACATTCTCGCCATCCGCAAAGGTGATATATTCGAAGGCCGGCTTTTCCGGTGCCGGCAGAGCCTCTTCCGGACGAAACGTTTCTTCGACCGCTGCCGGTCTTCCGCACTGCCGAACCTTTTCCAGAAATTCGCGGTTATTGATGTCTTCCAGAACATCCATAAACTTTTTCCCTTTCAGATAACATTTCACCTTTTCAAAGAAAGGCAGATCGTCGTCCAGAAAGTCCCAGTCCGATTTCTGACGCTCTGTCACTTTCTCTTCCGCAGGAATCGGCTTCCGCTCAGGAGGCAAAAAGGCAGCAGACTCCGGCGGCTCGATCTTTTGAACCTTCGGACGGAATCCTTCCGTGACCCGATGATAGATTTCCATGAGGTCCTCAATCGTAACATTTTCCGCCTGCACTCCATTTTGAAGCTCGATCACCAGACGAACCGCCCGTTCATCATCATAATTGACCATGGAAAGCAGCTTGGTAAAAAGCTCCCGAAGCTCAAGAAGAAGGTCGCCATTATAATAAGGGTAATAGCAGTAGGAAAAATGCTTCCCCTCCGGGTCCGTAAAGATGCATTCCTGTTTTAAGATAATGTTATCCGCATCCAGCAGATATTCCCGGAGGGTGCGCAAAAGTCCCCTGAGAGAAAGCAGCAGCGCCTTCACCTGATCAAACGACATCTTCTCTTTTTCAAAATACTTGGAGAAGGCTTGTTTGGAGGAGATATCATACAGCATGTTGTACTGACCGTTGAGATTTTCATATCCGGACTTTAACAATCCCGGAATCTCATTTTCGGAAAGCATCTTCATCATAAAATGATGCGGGGAAAATGCCGGGACTTTCTCAATCACCATATAGCTTTTGTACATATCTTTCTTAAAACTGATATTCATGACTCCTCCTCTGATTTCTGCGACGGTTTCGTAACTGCTTCGAGACCGTCACAGATCGTTTTGTATTTCACCAGCGTCTTTCTGGCCTGCAGATTGGAGATGCTGATCGAACTCTCGAGCTGGCCGCTCGTTTCCCCGAGCAGTTCCCGGATACTCCCGAGCGGACTTTCGACCGTGCCCTTAGAGAGAAGCGTAATCTCTTCCTCTTTCGTCTCTGCATTCACCGCGACCTCTTTTGCCGCGATCAGCCGCAATTCCAGATCTTTCGCAACCGCTTCCCGGATCTGCTCCGGTCCCTCATCAAACCGGTCCGCGTATTCCATCACTTCACTGATGCTGACCGCCCGCAGGATCACCCGGTCATGAAGCGAAAACGCCAGGATCATCAGCGCAGCTGTCAGGATCAGTGTGATCGGAACGATCACAGTCGCCTCGATCGTAAACGAGGCCTTTAAATATTTTCGTTTCATACTCCCCCCATCGGTAACAATTTCCCGTCATGTTGCCTGCTCCCTCCTCAGCCTATCGCCTTGAAGCGGGACTTCTCGTTCATGGCAGTACGCTCTGCCTTAAATCAGAAGCAGCACCAGAATGTACCCGGCATAAAGAAACGGTACAAACGGAAGCTCCTGTTTTTTCTTCCATCTTTTCACGGCCATAAGAAAGATCCCGGTACCTGCAGCGATCAGCAATGCACAGAGTAACAAAAGGACGGTCGGAAGAAGACCGAGAAACAACCCCGGAATCAACAGAAGCGCACCGTCCCCGTAGCCGACGGCCTGTCGGGTGATGCGTGCTGCAAGGAGCAGACCCAATCCGGGAATGGCGCCGCACAGCATCTGCAATACGGTTAACTCTCCCGACAAAAGCTGCATGGCAATCGCGCAGGCCCCTCCCGCCGCCAGAAACAGAAGCGGAAGCTCCTTTGTCCGGACATCCAGAACTGCTGCCGCGCAAAGATAAAGCAGCAAAATCCCTTTTGAAATCTGATCTGCCAGTTCCATCTTCTGCTCCCTAATGAGATCCGCCGCATTTCGGACAGACATGCCGGCTTCCGGCATCGGAAAGATCGATCTCCTCGACCGTCCGTTTCAGTCCCGTGCACTGCGGATCACTGTGCCAGTTCGTTCCGTAATCCGTCACATAGACCGTGCCGTAGGATTCCCCCTTCCGGCAGCAGTCGGTACACATATAGTATTTCCCGCCGTCCTTGTTTCGGGCGCTATCCACAGCATCCCTTCCCATACCGTGTATGGATAGATCCAGATACGGACAGTTCTTTGACAGGTGATACGCCGTTCCATGCGGGGTTACATAAACAGAAGTTCCGTCGGACGCATCTCCTCCCCCGCTGCCCTCTTTCAGCATTCGCCCGGTCCAGACATGGCTGCGACTTCTCTGTACAAACCGGACTTTCCCGATCTGCTCCGGCAGGAAGGGAATCTGGTAGGTATAATTCACCACAATATCAAGAATCCCCTTCTTACTTTCGTAGCCGGAATGGTAAACATAAAACCCGCCGACTCCGCCAACGATCCGGGAGCGGTTGATGCGCTCTCCCAGTCCGCCATACAGCATCCAGGCTTTGATCGTCAGCGGGTTGATGCCGGCGGAAAGGATTCCCGTACGTTCTCCATCCTCCTCCGACGCCTGCGTCCTTGCCGTATGCTCCGCGAAGTAGGCTTTCTTCCCGAGGCTTCGGGCTGTCTCCTCCATCGCCAGCTGAATATCTGTCTGCAGGGAGATGATGACCAGAAAATACAGGATCGCCGTCACGAAAAAGAGAAACAGGGGAAGCACGAGAGCTGCTTCGATCGTCATGCTCCCCGTTGTTCTCTTTTTCCATCCTGAAACAAATGTTTCCGCTCCTTTCTGTCCCGGACCTTCTGCGTTTACGGGTGTGCCTCCACTATTTCCTGCTGTGTTGATATCTGCTTTTTTCATAATGGTTCCGATCCGTTCCTTTCTGATAGCGAAAACATCCTGTTCTCTAATATGAATAATTTTGTGTAAATGAAAATCCGTAGGTTCCGCCGCCGGAGACCGTCCGCCGGACAACCGGCAGCTGCACAAACACACTGTTTGCTCGGAAGGACGCTTCCAGCCCGACCCCGACCATGCAGTCTTTCATCCGAAAATCCTCATGCTCGCGCACACACATATTGGCCTGTATGACATCCATCGTGTGGAAGATCTGTTTCTCCCGGTTCTGCAGCAGAAGCATCGCACAAAGATATTCCTCATAACTGAGCCCGTTTCCCTCCGATGAAGAGGTGGACTCTTTCCCGGTAAACTTCTGCAGGCCCTCCAGAGACAAAAACCAGTCACCGCTCTGCTTTAACAGGGGAACCTTCTTCCCCTCGAGGAGTGAGCGGACGTCCAGCATCGCTTCCGCCGTCGCCCAGACAGCCTCGATCAGAATCTCCGCAAGCTTGACCAGATACATCTGTCCGGTATAGCCGATGATCGAAACCGCCAGCTCATGGATCTCCGCCTGTTTTTTTCCATCGGTCATCAGGCTGACCAGATTGCTCCCGATCCGGATCAGAACTAGTTTCGTCACGGCAGAGGAAAGGTTGTCCCGGTCCGTCTCTTTTCCGGCAAGGATGTATTCGATCTCATAATCCAGGGCAGAGTCTTCCTTCACCTGCGTAAAACAGCCAAAGTGCTCCCGGATATACTCACTGAAAAGAGCCTTCTCCAGAGATTTATCCACAATGCCCTCTTCGTTTTCCACATCTTTCTCCTTTTTCCCAGTCACAGAGGGAAATTCCGAACGATCCACCTGCTTTTCCGAGATCTCCCCGGCAAGAAGATCGAGCACTCCTTTTTTGTATGTTTTGTTGACACTCCGAATAAAACCGGAGCTTTTTCGTTTTCCTTCGGCTTCCTCCTTTCCTTTAAGGGACGAGAGGGAAAAGCCGGACATTTTCGTTTTATATTCCTGCGTCAGCTCCAGATACTGTGCGAGATTGTCCGCACTGACGGACCCTTCCGTATTTTGAAAATACTGTTCCAGACCACTCAGGGTATTCAGATAGGCTTTTGCCTGATCCGCATTCTCCCGGATCTTCCGGTACTCTTCTCCCTGTACATTGGCAATCTCTTCCAGATCCTTCATCTTTTCGCTGACTGCCCGGTAAATATCCGGATCCATCGAGTCTTCATCCAGATCGATTTTCTCCTTCGCAGAGGCGGCTGCCGCTCTGGCCGCTTCCGCATCTTTGTAATACTGCTCCGTCTGTTCCTGCAGTTTCTCCAGTTCTCCGGACAGTTCCTGTTTTGTTTTTCGAAGTTTCTTTTTTCCGGAGGAAAAGGCTTTCTCTGTTTCCTGTGCACCGGCTTCATCAAATCCTTTCAGTTTCTTTTCCATCTCTTCCAACAGCGTTTTGGGATTTTCCGCCAGGTCTTTGACCCGTTCCACCTTCTGGCTGAGCTCGGCTGCGCCTTCTTCCACCCGTGTGAACTCATCGCTGAGTCCGTTAATCTCCGCGAGCATCCCGCGCACCTTCTCCGTCTGTTCGAAAAAGTCTGTCCTGGAAAGAAGCTCCTCCGCGATCCCCTCGATCGCATGGACCTTCATATAGTCCACGACCTGATCTGCAAACGGCCGGCCGCCTTTCTCCACGATCCACTCGACCTCTTTCATCTCACAGCCCTGATACCGCATGCCGTACAGATCCATATCCATACCGGCTCCGGTTCCGGAAATATCCAGCGTCTTTGTCACATAGTCATCAAAGTTTTCCCGAAAGCCTTCTTCATCCTCCCAGAGCATCAGGACTCCGTATTCATCAAACAGGGGCTGGGCAAATTCTGCGAAAACAGAATCCGCCGCCATGTAGGTAATGCTGCGCAGTCTGGCATGCATGGCGCTCACCCGGCCGGATTCCGTCAGGGTACAGATGAGCGCCAGTATGATCACAAGCACTAGCGACAGGTAGATCGTCATGCTGGATCGGTATCGCCGCTGCCCGATGCGGCGCCTCAGAGATATAGACAGGTTTTCAGAATGGGAAAGAATTTTCATGATCCGGCCCGCACCCTTTATATCGTATCAACCTGGCTGTTGATGCTTGAGAAAATGCTCTTTGCCAGGGAAACGATCTGATCTTTAAAGATAATGACCAGTCCCACTAAAACAAGAAGGATCAGGATCACTTCTACAACACCGATTCCGTCTTCATCTTCAAAAAAATTTCTAAGCTGCAAAAAAAATCTGTTTGCTAACATATTCATCCTCTCTTTCTTTGTTCTCATCCCTTCGCTTCCGCCTGTTTCTACAGCCGGATCGACAGGAAAGCCGGAACCGCTACGATCACGATCACAACGACCATCATAAGGACCATCGGAATGAGCATTTTTGTTCCGGCTTCCTCTCCCCGTTTTCTGGCCAGGCGTTTTCTCTCCTCAAAGGCATCCGCCGTCTCCTGCTTCAGGAGCAGCTTCATCCCCTTGGTTCCTTTGGAAAGATTCTGTTCCAGAATATTTCCAAGTTTCAGATAGGCATTCAGCCCGCATCGTTTTCCAAACTGTGCGTAAGCATCCCGCTCCCGCACACCGCTTTTGATCTTTTCAAGCGCAAGCTTCATTTCTTTATATGCATAGCGTTCCTGTCCTTTCTGCTCCTGGTCGTATACGATCTTTTCCCAGGCTTTCAGGATGCTCGATCCCGCTTCGTACAGAAGGCTCATCTTCGATACGATCTCCGTAAAGTCGATCATCATTTCTTCTTTCCGCTTCCGCACTTTGTTTTCGAGCCGTTTGTCGTATCCGGCTGCCAGCACGACGGCTGCCAGAAGACTCAGGATCAGGATCACCGCTTCATTTGTTTCTGTTTTTTCCCGGAAGGAGATCGCATTTCCGTCCAGTGTTTCCGGAAGCTGCACTTCTTTCTCGGAGACATCGTTCAATGCGCGGATCTCTTCTGTGATCTTTGCCACGAGATTCTCCTTTTCGGAAAGAACCGGCGCTGTGATCACAACCGGGACATTGTAGGTTTTTGACACGTCGTTCATGGAAAGCGTGGCAAACAGATTCAAAACCTGTGTTTCCTCTCCCTCCGGCGCGTTTCGGATCTCCCCGTTGTACCCGACGATCTCCGGGTCTTCGATCTCCCAGAAGACCTTGATCTTTCCGTATTGGGAGATCAGGTTCAGCGGCCTGCTGACATGATCCGCGCTTTCGTTTTCGCCAAGCATCTCTTTCCGGATCTTTTCGATTCCGGAATCCATCTGCGCAAGGATCTCCTCCCGGGATAACTGCTCTTCCTCGACGGAAAGCTGAATCTCTTCTTCCCGTCCCTGATATTCCACCTGAAGGTCGTAGCTTTGCTCACCCTCTCCCGGCGCATTCCTCGAAAGCGTCCGGATTGCATCCGCTCCCATATGACCAAGGCAGAACAGGGTTCCGGCAAGCGCCGCTCCCGTAAGGATCGAAAGGATCACCGCACACTTCTTGACGCGGTAGGCTTTCGTTTCCTCCTCTACATTTTCTTTGACATACAGACTTTTCAGCATGCCCCGGACTTTCGGATTCCGGTTTCCCGGAAACAGCTTTTCAAAAAGATCGATCAGCCTTGCCGCAAGCGGATAGAAAAGACGGAACGGATGTTCCTTTTTATCAAGCGACCGGATCCAGGTCTTTTTATAGCCGCTGCAGAAAAGAGCCGAAAGGATCAGCAGAAGCAGCAGTCCGAAATATACGTATCTCATAAAAACTCCTTATTTCTTCAATCCCTGCGCATCCAGTTCCGTGCTCAGTGCGCGTGGCACTTGTGAATCGCGGTGCGCGCGCCACAACTCACGGAGCGTATAACTCAGCGGGGGATATCTCCCACGAAGTTATACTTCAATGTTCATGATCTTCCGGGACAGGAACCATGCACCGATATAGATTCCCAGACAGATAAGCATGATGACTCTTCCCAAAAGGCTTTCATACAGCGGGGCGAGAATGCTCCCGGCAGAAAGATCGATATACAGGATGATCAGCGGAGGCATCAGTGCCATAATATTCTGCTCGAGTCTCTTGGAACGGACCACAACGGCAATCTCATTTTCGGTGTCAACTTTTGACGCAATGTCAGCTGATGTTTTCTGTATGATCTCCACCAGATCGCCGCCGGTTCTCTTTGCAATGCTGAATACGGATGCAAACGTTTCGATATCCTCCACCTGTGTCCGTTTCGCAAACTCGTCAAATACGACTTCCAGAGGCATGCCCAGATTTCTCTGGTTCTGCATCTTTTGAAGTTCTTTGCAGATCATAGACTCCCGCCCGTACATCCCGCTCATTTCTTCCAGACACTCCCCGAGTGCATTCTCCATGGAATAACCCGCTCTGAGCGCGGCCGAAACAGAAAGCAGCGCGTCTTTAAACTGCCGGTTCAGGACCCCCCGGTATTTCTTTTCCAATTCTTTCCGGAAATACCGGTGATAAAGGATCACTGCCGGGATCATCAGCACATAGGCGTAGATGGATTTGAAAAACAGATACAGGATCAGTGCAAAGATCAGATATACACCGAGCTCCTGCAGCCGGTCTTTCCGTTCCGGCACAAACACCATCTGCTGCGCTTTCTGTTCGTTTTGTTTCTTCTGTTTCTTCAAGACGCTCTCCTTAATACGTTCCTTTTCTTCTCTGCAGACGGTTTCCCGTCGCAGTCAGCTGGCCGCTGCTCCTTCCCGTACGGCGCTGCATTTCCTCATCCCTTTCATGGTACAGGTACAGAGAACTCAGCCGGACCGCTCCTTCCTCAAACCCGAGGACTTCGGAAATCTCAACAACCTTTCTGCTGCCATCCCGAAACCGTTCCAGATGTACCATGATATCCAGAGCAGAGGCGATCTGTGCCCGGATCGCCGCCAATGGCATATCCGTCCCCATCAGGACCATGGTCTCAAGCCGGGTCAGCATATCCGCCGGGGAGTTTCCGTGCCCTGTGGAAAGACTGCCGTCATGTCCTGTATTCATCGCCTGCAGCATGTCCAGCGTCTCCGCGCCGCGGACCTCGCCGACGATGATCCTTGTCGGCCGCATACGCAGCGCCGTACGGATCAGATCCCGGATCGTGATCTCATTTTCCCCTTCCGTATTTGCAGGACGACATTCCAGGCTGACAAGATTTTCAATCCCCTTGATCTTCAGCTCGGCGGAGTCTTCGATTGTAATGATCCGCTCCTCTTTTGGGATCGCACCGGCCAGGGCATTTAAAAAGGTCGTTTTCCCTGAGCCGGTCCCGCCGCTGATGAAAATGTTATATCCTGCGATCACGAGCCGCCGCAGAAACTCTGCCGCTTCGGCGGAAATCGTTCCAAGGGCGATCAGATCCTCCATCTTCATCGCCTTCCGTGAGAATTTCCGGATCGTCAGTACCGGTCCCTGTAAGGCGACCGGCGGAAGGACGATGTTGACACGGGATCCGTCCGGAAGCCGGGTGTCAACGATCGGGGACGCCTCATTCACCCTCTTGTTTGCACGCGCGACGATGGTCTGGATAATATCGTTCAGCTTATCGGCGGAAGTAAACACGCCCGGATACCGGTAAAGCTGTCCCCTCTTTTCGATAAAGATCCGGTTGTATCCGTTGACCATGATTTCCGTCACCTCTTCATCCTCCAGGATCTCCTGCAGAACATCCAGTCCCCGGATCGCATGAAACAGCTCTCTGCTGATCCGCAGCTTCTCTTTCAGAGAAAGATGCCGCTCCTGATATTCTTCCAGAACCAGCGCGGTAATGATCTCGTTCAGTTCCTCATCGCTCAGATCCCGGGAGATATCGATCCCGCTGACCAGTCTGTTTTTCAGCTTTTCCAGTATCTCCATGTTTTTTCCTTTCTAAATCCAGTCCTCGTTCATCTCGTATACTATAGGCAGGATCACATCCCCGCTGTCGCAATCCACGATTCCCCAGATTTTTTTCCAAAGATCCTTTCGCCCGCGGTTCGCAAAAAAGTCTGATAAGACCTTCATTTTTGCAGAACGGAAAGGATCCCCGTCATCCGGCATATAAATCCGGCTGCAGGCTTCGAACATCCAGATCAGACTGCGGAATGCTTCTCCCATATGAACGACCACAACATCATAGCCTCCCAGCGCTCCGATCTTCTTTAAAAAAGCCGGCCATTCTTTCTCGGGTATTTCCTCCAGATCTTCCGGATCTTCAGGAGATGACAGGATGTCAATTTCATTGTGCCGTTTCTTCTTCTTCATAAGACTCTCTTTCAGTCTTGCAGGATTCGTTTTATAGAAGAAGATCAGATCGGAGATACTGCTGTCCGGATTGGTTCCGGTAAGCGAAGAAAGGATACTGCACCGCTCCAGATCCACAAGAAGCACCTCCTGCGTTTCGGCAAGACCCTCCGCAATCTCGATTGCCTTTCGGATGGAAATGGAAGACGGGTAAACGTCGTACATTCCGACCAGCTCTGCGCCGCCCTCATCAGGCAACAAAGCGGCCTTGTCTTCCTGTTCTCCAAACAGGACCAACTGAATACCGGAAAGGATTTCCTCCATCGAGCGATACTTATTAATATGCCGGACCTGGCTGCGGGAGTTGCGGCGCTCACCAAAATAAACAAACTCCCGGACATTGGCATGGTTGCTGAAAAACTCGAACTCTTCCTCCCGGTCTCCTTTTTCTTCAACGGACGTTTCCAGAGAAAACAGAAGAAGGTCGACCCGGTTGGTCTCCAGATACTCTTTCAAAGCCTTGGTTTTTGTAAACCCGTTGACCTCCAGCCAGGCGATTCCCCTGCTATTGACGTATTCCAGAAATCGCTGAATATAACCCTCGCTGTCATCGTATACAGCCACGTTTTTCTTTGCCATTTGTATGACTCCTCTGTTCTGTTTTTTGATAGGGACTTTCGTGTGCCGCCGAAGGAAGGATCCGGAAGCTTCCTCCGCTTTTTGATCGAATAAAGGCCACTGCCCGCCGCCACCATTCTTCGAATGACGCGGCCGTCTTCGGCTCGCTTTTTTCCTTGAAGGCGGCTTGCTCCGCTTTCGCTCCCGCAAGCCTCGGGCCATTCGCTCTCCCGCGTCCCTTTCGGTTCGCTCCGAGCTCATGTCCCTTGGGCCTCGCCGTCGCCCGCCGCCACCATTCTTCGAATGGCGCGGCCGTCTTCGGCTCGGCGCCTTCATAACAAAAAATGCAGGCACACTCTTTGTTTGAGTGTTCCTGCATTCTATTCCTGTATACGCTTTGCGTCAATTGGGCGAAAATTAAGATTCCTTGACGTCTACATTACAAAACTGTTACAAGGCATGTAGACAATTTTCAAAAGGCGCTTCCCCCGCCGCCAGCTATGTCCCAGCTCTGATTGGCCCCGCTGGCGCTAAGACGCGCACGGGACCAATCAACCGCTGGCGCAGGCGGCAAAGGGGAAAGGAAGCGCCTTCTAAGCCTTAATCTTTACGCCCTATAGTAGTTAATGAGGCAGCCTTTCAGGATGATCTCTTTTTCGTCGTCCGTGAGCGGATCCATGCCGAGGGTAATTTCGACCGGTGCGCCGCCTTCTCCCGGAGAGATCACATAAGCGGTAAATTCCGCTGCGCCTTCTTCAATCTTTTTGCGCAGTTCCGGCACAAAGATCCAGTCCCCTTTTTCAAAGGAGAGCTCGCTGTCTTTGAACAGGAACGGCATCATGCCCCAGTTGATCAGGTTCGAACGATATCTCTTGGTTGCATACTCGCCGGCGATGTTTGCCCAGCCGCCGAGCACTTTCTGGCAGGAAGCCGCCTGCTCTCTGGCGCTGCCATCGCCCGGTTTGACCGCGTAGATCGTCGAGCCGATTGAAAGCTGTTCCGGCGCCACGCCGAATTTATCATTCACTTTCTCCAGAACATCCGGAAGATCCGGAAGATTATCGGAAAGGTCCGCCGCGATTGAAAGCTCGCCTTCTCTTCTGGCAATTTCCGCCGCGCGCACCTTCTTGGCCTCGCCGACGTAAGCCGGATCTTTTCGGGATAAGGTAAACTCCGCAAGTCCTTCCGGATTGGAACGGTAGGAAGAAGTCTCTCCCGAAGGGATCAGCTCATCGGTCGTCGTGACCGGATCCATGATCACGCTGACAACTTTCAGCAGAAGGTTGTCCTCCGGCGCCGTCATCTTCGGCCAGTCTTTGATATTCGGACCCTGCTTGATCACTGCTTCCGGATCCGGGCAGCCCTTGCTGTCAAAGACGCGTTTTTCATAGATCGAACTGTCAAAGAAATACTTCGGTTTTGTATAAGAAATATCAAAATCGGTTGCCGCCGTCAGACAGCCGCCGTTTGCCGCCGTTGCAGCGATCGAACGCGCATCCATCAGCGCGACGGAAGCGATCTGTCCGTTCTGCAGCTTGCTGCCTTCCCGGTTTGGGAAGTTTCTGGTGGAGTGACGGATGCTGAACGAATTGTTGGCCGGAGTATCACCCGCACCAAAGCAAGGTCCGCAGAACGCCGTCTTCAAAACGGCACCTGCTGCCATCAGTTTTTCTGCAGCGCCGTTGCGGATCAGTTCCATATAAACCGGCTGGCTCGCCGGGTATACATTCAGAGCAAACTCACCGTTGCCGCAGCTCTGGCCGTTCAGAATATCCGCTGCATCGCAGATATTTTCAAAACCGCCGCCGGCACAGCCCGCGATCACGCCCTGCTCCACATAGAATTTTCCACCGCGGATCTTATCCCGCAGCGAGTATTCCACAGCACCCTCCAGAGAAACCAGCGCATTCTTTTCCGTCTGCGCGATGATATCCTCCAGGTTTGCGTTTACTTCTTCAATCGTATAGACATTGCTCGGATGGAACGGCATCGCGATCATCGGTTTCACTTTACTGAGGTCGATCTCAACCATGCCGTCGTAATAAGCTTCCTCTTCCGGCTGCAGTTCTTTGTAATCGCCGGCTCTTCCATGAATCGCATAGAAATCTTTGATGGTCGTATCCGTCTGCCAGACAGAAGAAAGGCAGGTCGTCTCCGTGGTCATAACATCAATGCTGATCCGGAAATCCGCGGACAGATTTGCAACGCCCGGTCCCACAAACTCGAGGACTTTGTTTTTCACAAATCCGTTTTTGAATACCGCACCGATCAGGGCAAGCGCCACATCCTGCGGGCCGACGCCCGGTTCCGGTTTTCCGGTCAGATAAACAGCGATCACCTGCGGAAGGTCGATGTCATAGGTTTTGTCCAGAAGCTGTTTGACAAGCTCCGGTCCGCCCTCGCCGACTGCCATGCAGCCGAGCGCTCCATAGCGGGTATGGGAATCACTTCCCAGGATCATACCGCCGGCCGTCGCCATCATCTCTCTCGCATACTGATGGATGACGGCAAGATGCGGCGGTACATAGACGCCGCCGTATTTCTGTGCACAGGTAAGACCGAAGACATGGTCATCCTCGTTGATCGTTCCGCCAACCGCGCAGAGAGAATTATGACAGTTTGTCAATACATAAGGCATCGGGAACTTTTCCAGACCGGAAGCTCTTGCCGTCTGTATGATTCCGACATACGTAATGTCATGAGAGGTCAGCTTATCAAAACGGATGCGCAGTTTTTCCATATTTCCGGAAGTGTTGTGCGCTTCAAGGATCCGGTAGCTGATCGTTCCTTTCTTTGCATCTTTTTTTGTTTCATCTGCCGGCAAAGGAGCCTGTCCCTTTTTTAATAACACCGGACTTTCCGTTAATCTGATCATCTTAAAATTATTTCCTTCTTTATATTTTTTCCCCGGGTCTCCCGGTATTTTTTCGGTGTTATCCCCACGATATGCTTAAAGACCTTGGTAAAATAACTCTGGTCTTCAAAGCCGCAGAGATTTGCGATATCGATGATACTGATGTTTTCTTCCATCAGCAGCGCCTTGCTGCGCTCGATCCGGACAATATTGATGTATTCCGAGATGCTGTATCCGGTCTCTTTTTTAAACAGGGAGCTCAGATACGTCTTGCTGAGATAGGTGCTTGCCGCAATCTCTTCGAGACTCATCCGACGCTGGAAGTTTGCCTTGATATACTCGATGACTTTGTAGACCGCGTCCGCATGCTTTACCTTATCAAATTCAAAGGTAAAGGAAATGAAACGCTGCAGCATCGTGGTGACCCAGATGCTTAAGTCTTCGAGATTGGTAAACTCATTGATATTCGCCGTGAAGTTTTCATTGATCAGGAAGATCTCGTTGATATCCGCCCCGGCATCCACCGCCGCACGCGAAAGAACAACGATCAGCTCCGTGATCCTTGGTTTGATCTTTTCCAGATTGTTGTTGTTGGACGTGTAGATATGCGCAAGGATCTGGTTCAAAAGAACCTGCGAGCCTTCCTTGTCACGGCTTCGCACCGCCGTCCGGAGCTTGCGCTCCATCGCGATCGGGTAGGTGTAATAATCCGTCGTTTCGCTCGCTTTCATCCGCTCGACATAAAGCGCGTTCAGAAGACTTTCCTGCCGGTAGAAATACCGGCCCGCTTTTCCATGAGAAAGATCCGAGAGGTTTCCGCTGATCGCGGCAAGAAGCTCGGACATCGCCTGGATCTTATGCGGCGGAAATTCCGGCACATTCTCCAGCGCAGCTTTGAATTTTTTATTGTTTGCGGTCACAATCAGTTCTTCTTTATTATCAAGACAAATCGGGCCTATGACCAGACCTCCGGAAAGATCTCCCTTCTCGCTTGCAATCGATGTGCAGATGATAACCATCTCCTGATGGCAATGAAAGGTGTAAAGACCGTCCCAGCGGTACGCTTCGCGGCAGCCGTATGCAAACTGTTCGTATCCCTTACAATTTTTATACGGACAGGTTTCACAGACATCCAGCGTTTTCTCGTCACGATCGGTTTCATAACTTTTCTCACTCAGATCAACAACTGAACATGGAATATCCAGAATCGCACCGAAATGCTTTGCATATTTCAGTGCTTCTTTTTTCAGTGACTTATCCATTGTTTCCCCTTACTACAATTTTTTATAAAAATCTTTTTTTGTAAAATCTTTGGCTATGTATTAAAAGTCACTGGTTTTTTTTTCGACAAAATTTTGATTTTTATAAAAAATATACTTTTTTTATAAAAATCATCATACTACAAATAAAAAGAAAGAACAATATTTTTATATTGTTCTTTCTATGATTCTTTTTTATGGATGTATTTTATAAATTTTTTGCGATTTCGGATTTCCCCGGGATTTTATTCCTCAGAAGTCTCCTCCGGGCTCTCCTCGTCCGCTTCCGGCGCCGCATCGGTTTCTTCCGCAGGCTCCGCACTCTCTTCCGAAGCCGCTTCCTCATCCTCTAAAAATTCAGAGGAAAGACGGGCCATACCTGCAAGGCGGATGTCGCTTTCTTTATCAATGTTCATGACTTTCACACCCTGCGTATTGCGTCCAATTACTGAGACACTGTCAACGGAGGTTCTCATAACGATGCCTTCGTTCGTGATCAGCATGATCTGGTCGCCGTCGTTGACTGCCGTTGCCGCTACCAGTTTTCCGGTCCGGTCTGTGACTTTGTAGCAAAGCACTCCCATGCCGCCTCTGTGCTGGGACTTGAACTCATCAAAGCTGGTCCGCTTGCCCATGCCGTTCTCGGTTGCGAACAGGATACTTTCTCCCTGTACATCCAGCGCAAGAGTGATCACCTCGTCGTTGCCGGTCAGACGCATACCGGTTACACCCATCGAAGCACGTCCCGTTGCACGGACTTCCTCTTCATTAAACCGGATGCTCTTTCCGTTTTTGGAGATCAGGATGATCTCACGCTTGCCGTCTGTCATATCGACATCGATCAGCTCATCATCTTCGCGCAGACTGATCGCAATGATACCGGTCTGGCGGATATTGTCATAATCCTTGAGCGGTGTCTTTTTGATCAGACCTTTCTTTGTCGCCATCAGAAGGTTTTCCGCACCGTCAAACTGTTCGATCACCATCGCCGTTGCGATCCGCTCACCCGGCTGCAGCTGGAGAAGGTTGACGATCGCCGTACCTCTTGCGGTCCGGGACGCTTCCGGGATCTGATATGCCTTCAGGAGATAGACCCTTCCGGTGTTCGTAAAGAACAGCATCCGGTGATGCGCGGTCGTGACGAACATCTTCTCGATCACATCCTCGTCCAGCGTCTGCATTCCCTTGATGCCTTTGCCGCCGCGGTTCTGCTCCTTGAAGTTATCGATATCCATACGCTTCACGTAGCCGAGGCGGGTCATCGTGATCACAGTGCTGTCATCCGGGATCAGATCCTCGTCTTCGAGCTCGCCGTCATCGATGCCGATCGTGGTCTTTCTATCATCTCCGTATTTATCCTTCATGATCAGAATCTCTTCTTTGATCACGCCGAGAAGTTTTTTCTCATCGCCCAGGATTTCTTTATAATATTTGATTTTTGCTAAAAGTTCCGCATGCTCTTCTTCGAGTTTTTCACGCTCCAATCCGGTCAGGGCACGGATACGCATATCAACGATCGCCTGCGCCTGTACATCGTCCAGTCCGAAGCGCTCACACAGTCTTTCCTTTGCTTCCTGTGTCGTACGGCTGGAGCGGACGATCCGGATCACTTCGTCAATATTATCAAGCGCGATCAGCAAGCCTTCCAAAATATGGGCACGCTCTTCCGCTTTGTTCAGATCGTATTTGGTCCGGCGGGTCACAACATCTTCCTGATGCTTCAGATAATAGGAAAGCATCTCAAGAAGGTTGAAGATCTTCGGCTCATTATTGACCAGCGCGAGCATGATCACACCGAAGCTGTCCTGCAGCTGGGTGTGTTTGTACAGCTGGTTCAGGATCACGTTCGGATTGACATCCTTACGCAGCTCGATGACCACGCGGGTTCCGGTCTGGTCGGTCTCATCACGAAGGTCTGTGATTCCGTCGACTCGTTTATCCTTTACCAGGTCACCGATCTTTTCAACCAGTTTTGCTTTATTTACCAGATACGGAAGTTCCGTAACAACGATCCGGTTTTTGCCGTTATCCATCGGCTCGATCTCGGAAACGGCACGAATGCGGATCTTTCCGCGGCCGGTCCGGTACGCATCTTCGATGCCTCTGCGTCCTAAGATCGTCGCGCCGGTCGGAAAGTCCGGACCCTTGACGATGCGCATGACATCTTCAATCGTTGTCTCTGCGTCTGCAACCTTATCGTCAATAATTTTTACAACTGCATCCACCAGCTCTGACAGGTTGTGCGGCGGGATGTTGGTTGCCATACCGACGGCAATACCCGTCGTTCCGTTTGCCAGAAGATTCGGATATCTTGCCGGAAGCACGACCGGCTCTTTTTCCGTCTCATCAAAGTTCGGCACGAAGTCGACGGTATTCTTATTAATATCCGCCAGCATTTCCATCGCGATCTTGGAAAGTCTTGCCTCGGTGTAACGCATTGCTGCTGCACCGTCGCCGTCTTCCGAACCGAAGTTTCCATGTCCGTCAACCAGCGGATACCGGGTCGACCATTCCTGTGCCATATTGACCAGGGCTCCGTA
>CAZOHB010000001.1:0-39267 GCA_964579345.1 uncultured Parasporobacterium sp. | reverse complement strand
CGGCGCAAGAACAATTGAAGAAGTAAAGCTGCGGGCAGGGACCGGGATGGGCCGCTGCCAGGGTGGCTTCTGCACGGAAAAGATCCGAAGACTATTAGAACAAAAAGAATTGTCCCAATTGAATCAGGATCGAACAGAAGGAACCGGAGCCCGGGTTAAAAACAGTACATATGACATTGTCATCATCGGCGGCGGGGCGGCGGGAATCGCTGCGGCGATCGAGGCGGCGAAAGAGCCCGCCTGCCGTGTGCTTCTGATCGACCGCGATCAAACCCTCGGCGGGATCCTGCAGCAATGTGTCCACAACGGCTTCGGACTCAGCCGGTACAGCGAAGACCTGACCGGCCTCGCATATGCAGAAAAAGAACTTGAGAAATTGAAACAGCTTCCGGTCGAGATCAAAACCGGAACGACCGTCCTGCGGATCACGAAAGAAAAAGAGATCGATGCGGTCAGCGCCGCTGAAGGCCTGATGCAGATCAAAGCCGGCGCAATCATCCTCGCGATGGGCTGCCGGGAACGGACCGCTGGCCAGCTCCTTCTTGCAGGAACGAGACCAGAAGGCGTCATTACCGCCGGCAGACTTCAGTACATTATAAATATAGAAAAAAGAATTCCGGGAAAGACCGCGGTCATCGTCGGATCCGGTGATGTCGGCCTGATCATGGCAAGGCAGATGGCGCAGGCCGGGATCCGCGTCCTCGGTGTTTATGAAAAAGAAGAGCATCCCGGCGGGCTTCCCCAAAATCTGGAAGACTGCCTGAGGGCATATGGAATCCCGCTGTATCTGCGGACGACGGTGAAAGAGATCCACGGAAAAGACAGGCTTACGGGAGTGACAGTCGCGGAAGTGGAGCAGGAGTGCAGCGCGCAAGCTGCAGAAAACAGAGAAACCAGCCCGCTTCTTCAAACGTTCCCGCAGGCCAACCGGACCGTCCGCTTTAAACAAGGAACCGAACAGCGGCTCGACTGCGACCTGCTTGTGATCGCAGCCGGACTGGTTCCCGAAAATGAACTGACAAGAGAGGCAGGGATCGCGATCGATCCCGAAACCGGCGGTCCGGTCATGGATAAAAACGGGATGACCGGATGCGAAGGGATCTTTGCCGCGGGGAATGTCCGCAAGGTCATGCGGATCGTGGACGCGGTCTCGGAAAGCGGGGCAAAAGCCGCGCGGGCAGCAATCGAATATTTGCGAAAAAACTGTCATTTCTGACGGGGAGAAGAAGAGACTCTTTTTCTATAATAAAAGCAAAGGGAAGGGAGACGGAGAAACATCTCCGGTTTTCCCAGAGAACCGACGTTGAAAGAAAGGAGGACAAACGGATGCGCATCTCCGGATCATCCATAAAAGCGATCGTTCTGTTTGTGGCTGCCTTTCTTTTGAGCGGCGTGATCCACGTCGTGTTTTACGGCGTCGACTTTACAGACTGTATTACGCAGTTTTATGTTGGTGCGGTTACCGCATTGTGGGCGCTTTCGGTTCAAAAGCGGGTCGCGGATAAGCGCCTGAGACGCTTGCTGTTGATCGAAGCAGGTTTTCTTCTGCTTTACTATATTCTTCAGATCGCCCGGTATAAGCTGATCCTGGAAAACTCGCCGCTGCATCGGTGGGTCTGGTATTGCTATTATATTCCGATGATCGTGGTTGCCCTCTGCTGCTTTTATATTTCCCTGAATGTGAACCGCATTTCCGAAAAGCCGCTGCGAAAAAGCTGGTATCTTCCGATCATTCCCTGCGTACTGATCATCATTGGTATCCTGACAAATGATTTTCATCGGCTGGCCTTCCGCTTTCAGGACAGCTCGATGAGTGATCTGCGTCTGGAAGGGTATGGTCTGCTTTTCTATGTTTACTATGGAACGTATGCGCTGCTGTTTTTGATCGCCTTTATCATTTTTCTCAGAAAGATGCCGAGAGAGCTGTATAAAGGATACCGGTTGATCCCGGTAGTTCCACTGGTTCTCATGGGAATATTTTTGATTCTGGATTTTTTCCATCTCTCTCCGACGATTCATGGAATCCGCATCTGGCAGAACGGGGAGATTTTCGGCTTCTTTATCATTGCATTCTTTGAGTCCTGTATCCAGCTTGGGATGATCCCGGCAAATACCGGCTATGAACAACTATTTGGCCTGTCCGATATGAAGGCTGCAATCCTGGATCATGACGGAAAACCCGTATATCAGACGGCAGGTGCGGAGTATCCGTTCTCCGCGGATGAGACGACAAAGATCAACAGTCATCCGATCCAGGGAGGACGGGTCGAGTGGGCAGTCGATCTGTTTCCGGTTCAGCAGCTGAACAGGGAACTGGAAGAAAAGAACTACCAGATGGAGACGCGAAATGCCTATCTGACAAACGAAAACGCGATCCGCAAAGAGAAAGCGGAACTGGAAACGCGCCATCATCTGTATGACAGGATCCGGGAAGTGCTCTCCCCGCAGCTGAATAAAGTCGAACAGGCGGCTTCCGAAAAAGAATTGGAAAAAGTAATGCCTTTTATCGCAGTCATGGGGGCATATATCAAGCGCCGCAGCAACATGGAGATCCTTGCATCTTCCGGGCAGCTTTCTTCAGAGGAACTGTTTACGGCGGTGAAAGAATCCCTGGAATACGTAAAATTAAATGGGGTCAATACCGCAGTCCGGTCTTCCGGAATCGGAGTATATGTTCCGGAAGTCATCCTTGCAGCCTATCAGGACTTTGAAGATATTCTGGAGAACTGCTTTGCGTCTTTAAGAAATCTGATGGTTACGATTATTGCCGGAGAAGAGAAGCTGACCCTGCGGGTGCTGGCACAGGCTGACAGCGTGTCGCTTTCAACAGCAGACGCCTCAGGAAAAGTGTTTACAAAAACACTTTCCATCACACAGGAAGAACAGGACACCAATATTTTGTTGTCGTATGAAGTCAGAGGAGGTGCAAAATGATAGCAGCGCTTCCGGTCACTTCTCCGTTCTGGCTGATTTTCGGTCTTATGACTGTCATACAATTTTTTGTTGCCTTCATCATATTTGTTCTTCAGATCCGTCAGAAGAGATACCGGACCCTTGTGCTGCCGGGTCTGCTGATGCTGGTCTGTTTTCTGTTGTTCCAGCAGGTCTCGTCCAATATTACAGGAGAGGTCATATCCACTGCGGCAAAAACCGCCCTCCGGATCTTTTCCGGAATACCGGTCTGGGTGCTTGGCGGAATCTTTGTGCTCCTATGCCTCGGAGAAATCTTTGCGTTCCGGTCGTTTGCAAAATACGAGAAAAACCAGATCACGCCGTCCTCGGTGAAGGAAGCCATCGACTCTCTGCCAACCGGTCTTTGCTTTTTCCTGATAAATGGCAGGGTCCTGATGAAGAATAAAGCAGTCGACCGATTCTGCATGCGGATGACCGGTGCGGTTTTGCAGAACGGAAAGGTTTTTTATGAACAGCTGAAAAGCGGACAGATCACGCCGGGTTTCCAAAGTATCGGAACCGGGGACCAGATCGTGATTGCGGACGAAGGCAGCAGTGCATGGTCTGTCCAGCAAAAAGACACGGTTTATGATAAACGGCCTGCAACGATGCTGATCATTGCAGATATTTCGGAAATCTGGCAGAAGACCCGTCAGCTGCAGCTGCTGATGGAAAAACTTTCAGAGGTCAACCGGAACCTTGTAAAAATCAATAAGGAAATCGTAGAAGTGACCGCGGCGCAGGAGATTTTAAATGCCCGCCTTAAGATTCATGATGAACTGGGAAGCAATCTTCTTCTGATCCGGAAATATCTGTCAAACGGGGGCTCTGATGAAGAAATGAAGACCATACGTGAAAAGCTTCAAATGAATGTAGCGTTTCTCAAGAACGGATATGAGCCGGTAACGAATGATGATTACACACTGTTGTTTGAGACCGCAAGGAAACTGGGCGTGGATGTCGAAGTGTACGGAACGCTTCCGGAGAGCGATATCCGCAAAGCCGTCCTTTCTACGGCAATCCACGAATGTCTGACGAACACGATACGACATGCAAAGGGAGACCGCTTATATATTCACCTTTCGGAACAGGAAGAATTCCTGACGGCAGTATTTACGAACAATGGAAAGCAGCCGGAGGCGGAGATTCGGGAAACCGGCGGACTGCACTCGCTGCGGGGACTTGTGGAAAACGCCGGCGGACAGATGCATATTCAGTCACAGCCGGAGATGAGGGTTACGATTATTATCCCAAAGGAGGAGACAGATGGCTTACAGAGTACTGATCGTAGATGATCAGATCGTTCCAAGGCAGCTGTTTGAGCAGATCATTTCATCTTCCGAGCGTTATACGGTAACGGCCTCGGTGGAAACCGCGAAGGTAGCGGATATTTACTGTGCGTCAGGGCAGGTCGACCTGATCCTGATGGATGTAGTCATGAATGACGGGTATAACGGACTGGAAGCCGCCGAGCGGATCAAAAAATCCTATCCGCATATCCGGATCATCATTGTCACTTCGATGCCGGACGCCATGTTTTTAAAGCGGGCGAGGGAGATCGGCGTGGATTCGTTCTGGTATAAGGAAGTGCAGAGAGCTCCGATGCTCGAAGTGATGGACCGGACGATGGCCGGCGAGCAGATGTATCCGGACCAGCCGCCGGAAGTCAGCTTAGGGCTGACAAAAGGATCGGAGCTGACGGAACGGGAGTTGGACGTTCTGCGGCTTTTGGCGGAAGGGCTGACAGACAAAGAAATTGCGGAGCAGCTTTTCTTAAGTACGACGACCGTCCGCTATCATGTAGGCAATCTGATCTCGAAAACCGGCTTTTCTTCCCGCACGGAACTGGCGGTCAATGCGGTGCGAAGCGGGATCACCGTGCCCGGAATTAAGTAAATATCTTTCAGTAAAAACAATAAAAACTATCATTTATGAGGGGGAAAAAGGCCCCCTCTTTTTTTACAATGATAACGTAGAAAAGTGTCACTAAACCCCCAAAATTCCTGAGTTTATTCTATATAAATATTGTTCACAAAATAAAACATTGAAAAGAATCCAAACGATATCAGCTGGACAAACATAAGACGTTGTAAACAAGTCTGAAGCACAGAAAGGAGAGGAGAATGAAATACGCGAAGAAAGTCTTTAGCATATTGATGGCAGTCTTTATGCTGGTGACCATGCTTCCTGCTGTTCCGGCAGCTACCCAGGCAGCCGGAGAGTATGATGATTCGATCAATATTCCAATCGTCCTAGGCGGCGGAACGGATACCCGAGGCCAGGCCATGGCCAGGACGCTGGAATATTCGAATCCGTCGGATGGCAGCGTAATATGGAAGCATCCGGAAGACTATGATGAGTTTATCGAACTATTAGAAAGCACAGACGAGGAAGATACATATATCAGTCTGACCGAGGATATGCATGACCGATGGAAACATGAGTGCATGACAACGAAAGTCATCCAAAAAACGAAAGTCCTTGATCTGAACGGACATACTGTTGAATTTCAGGTCGATTCCAATGCCCGTTTCTGGTCAAAGGGCTTGACTGAGCAGTCCCCTCGTCCGAGGGACGATCTGGAGCACCATATGGCGACAGCCTTCGAGATCACAAACGAAGCAACGTTCTATATTCTTGACACCAGTGCGAAGTATACGGACGGAGGAACGGGAAGGATCTACATCCATGGCTACTGCCCGAATCCTTATAAGTATGATGTCGAGCACTTTTCCAGTTTTGATCTCTTTCATGTCGAGGACGGCAACCTTGTAATCTACGGCGGACACTTCCAGGCCGGACGCAGCAAGGTCCATTTTAAGAGCAATTTTTCCTGGTCAAAATTAAAGAACGTAATCGGTCAGGCCGTAGAGCTCGGTGTATCTGTTGCTTCTTACGCGACGGGTATCGACGCAGCTGTTGCGGCCAAAGATGATGTCGTGGAAAAATTTAAGAAGATCAGTGAAGATACGGAAGCTCTTTCTCCGGGAATAAAAAAAGCAGAAAAGGCGGACCCTAAGACCACGAATCCGGACGGAAAGAAGGATATGCAGACGATCGGGGAGAAACAGGACGGCATCGATCATCCGAAGCCGGACGCTGACGGAAACATCCCTGCGCTGGCTAAGAATAACAGTACCAACGGAGAGCAGAAGGCGAACGACAACGGTTCTGCAAAGACGGATAAGAATTCAGCGATTGCCAAGGCCAACAAGGATATCGTGGATGCAACCGTCAATCAGAGTTCAATTCAATCCATTGTAAATACGGCGTTTAACTTCGTGGAAGGTATTGCGGGCATGATCGGTGTGGATCAGAACTCCCGCATTACGCAGATCAACTTCGGAACCTGTGTCCGGGTCGGAAGCTTAGGAACCTTCGTCTCTTACGGTGGAGATTTTCAGGGCTATGGTGCTTCCAATAATACCAGAAATGCGGTCGTGGAAGTAGTAAGAGGCCCGGCTTCTACCTATGATCCGGCGACCGGTCAGTATTCCGGGGGTCGTGCTTATATTTTCGGCGGAACTTTTGAAGGCAGGGATGGAGCAAATATCTTTAATATCGTGGAAGCTGCCGGTAATAGTTACCGGGTACAGCAGATCAACCAGGATGAAAGCGGAGTCCGGCATCAGGAAATGGTTACGATCGAAGAGAGTGAATCCATGGGTGTCAAGGAGATGAAGTATGAGACCAACGGAACCACTCCGATCGATACGGCGAATGTCCAGGTCCGCGGCGGAACATTTAAGAACCATTATGCCGCGAAGTACGTCGGAATCAAGAGCGCGAGCGAGACGGAGCATTTCACCAGCTTTATCGGAACCAGCGGCTCCATGAACTTAGGAATTACCTCCTTCAGTGAGGATTTCATCCGCGACGGCCGGATCCAGATCATCGACACGTTCGGAAACGGAGCGTTGGTCCTTCTGGATGATAAAAGCGGTGGAGACGGAGACATCTACCACTACCGTCTGTTCTGCAGCGATATGGAACTCCGTTTCAAACAGGGACTGAGAGTCTATCCGAACACAGCCAGGACCAATACTACAAACAGCTTCCGCCTGAAGACACAGTTAAATGGCGGAGATGAGTATGCAATATCAACGGTGTTTAAGGATGATGAGGAAAACGTCCGCGGCGCTTATAGCACGACAGAACGTCTCTTCTATTATCCGGTCGACGACGAGAGCACGAGCGGCTACACGATCAAGCCGACGTTCAAGAACCTGGATCCGGACGGAGAGTCTTTAGCGACTTCACCGACCTGGTACTATCAGGAACCGGTGGACGCATATGGCGATCCGATTAAACCGCTGCGGATCAATGACTTATTGATCTTCGGAACGCTTGTATCCGGCGCAATCGGTGATTACAAGCAGAATGATCCTTCGAAGGTCACGAACAGTTTCAACTCGACACTGAATACGATGACGTCCACCTTCGGAGGGAAGACTTATGTAGACGCGCGAACGGTCGAGAACATCAGCATGAAGAATCTTATGAAAGTCTTTGATAAGAATTACGATGTTCTGTTCCAGGATTATAACTATGTGTCAAACATGAAATGGTTTGAGTACAAAGTATACAAGGTGGATCCTCTGACCCGTCTGAACCTGCGGAAAGACGGAAAGATCGGGGATGACGATCCGATCGCTGTCGCGGTCTACGGAGATCAGGCACGTAAGGGGCTTAAGACCATGATCCGCCTGATTGACTTAGAGGCCAAGATCCAGCAGCAGGATCCGACATTTAAGTTCCGTCAGGGAGAAATGTACCGGATCACCCTGGATGTGGAAGAGCGTCTCGGATTTGATTACAACGGAAACCAGCAGTATTCGACCAACGCATATAATGCCAATACGGATACATACGCATATACGACAAATCTGAATACGGCGAAAGCCTCCAGTTCCGTACTCTTCCTCTGCTACGGATCGAAAGAGCATAAATATTCGGAAGAATACAATAAACAGACTTATGATTATACCCCGCTGCAGTGGGACGCTCCGTTCAAGGCAGGACAGAGAGCAAAGATCAACTTTGTTAATGCCAAGACCGGTAATGTCGACTGGGAGACCAACATGATCCACGACATCTATTATCAGTGGTGGATCGTTGATGATAATGGAAAGAAGGAGACGCTCCTTGCCGGAACGACCAATGTCTGGGATATCGCTCAAAATTATCAGTCGTTAAAGGCAGCAGGTCTCAACCGGGAAACGATGCAGGCGGAATTGAACCGGAACAAGGATCAGCACAAACCGTCCTGGTGGATGAGGGGCAAGGATGGTTTCCTGTATGCGAATACGTTGGCACCGGACGATCCACTCCTGCAGGAAAAGGATGAAAGCGGAAATCTCGTCGAATATGAGAACGGGCTTCCGAAGATCCGCTATAACGGAAATAATATCGATCCGGATACCAACAACTGGCCGAAGAACAATGATGCGATCGCAAGGCTGATCCACGCATACTCTCTGCAGTGGGTCAATGAAAAAGACCTGCGGGATACGACCGCTTACGATCTTTCCAATCAGAATAACAATCAGGATTACGGTTCAACCGATACCTGCTATATTCCGAAAGAACTCGCAGGCAAGAAGATCATGGTAGAAGCAGTTGCGGTCAACGTCAACTGGACCGACTACTATGACGCGATGCAGACCTTCTACTCCCATGTTTATCAGATTCCGGAGCGCTCGTTCGAGCAGCCGCTCGGAGGAGAGATCGGAATTGATTACGGAAAGAACGGTAACTATATCTCGATCTTCAATAACGCGACCCTGTCCCTGGATAATGTGACCGGTCTGGAAGAAGACGAGTACATTACCAATGTCCAGTACAGTGTCGGTTATGAAGGACACTATTACAGATACAAAGAATTCCGAAATCTGGAACTGAAGGCAGGCGATCCGATTCCGACCGCGCAGTTCCCGAAGGACTTCTACGACGAGAAATATCTGAAACCGGATCAGGGATACGCTTCAATCAAGCCTGGAGAGTACACCGTACGCGTGAAGTACCAGACCAATCTGGAGGAAGTTCCGAAGAGATACTTTGATTATTCGACGACGGATATCCGGTTTGAGGTCGAGGCAGAAGGTGTTATTTCCAGAAAAGACAGCTATACCTTCGACATCGAAGACCTCAAGAGCGGAAAGGTACAGAGCGGCGATATCAAGCTCTTTACCATATATCCGCTGAACTATACGCTCGGTCTGTACTTTGACAGTGCGAAATCAACGGATTCCGATGTGGCCTATATCGATGCGAACGGATGCCTTGCGTTCGGAGGAAATGCAGGCGTTGCGACGCTCTCCTATACCGGACCGGACGGAAAGACAGCGAAGATACAGGTCGAAGTCATCGATTATGTGGATGACGTTGAGATCACCAATATCAATCCGCCGGAGATCGATGCGCACTTCCGGACAGACGTTGAGATTCCGGACGATGCGGATTATCACGTCAAGGAAGTTTACTGGACCGACGGCGCCGGCGAACGGCTTGACGATAACGCCGTCGCGGACTTCTATAAAGCATATACGATCAACGTTGTGATCGAGAAGAACGACCCGATCCTGAAATTCAAAGAGATGGAGCCCTGGTGCTATGACAATGTCCATCCGTTCACAATGGAAGTGACTACTGCAGAGGACGGTCTGAGGATCATAACGAACGATCTCGGCTACGGCCGTCTGGACTATGTCGAAAATCCGGCGACGGGCGAATACGAGGTCGGCGACACCTGCAGATACTACTATACCTTTACGAGGTCGATCGGCGACGGACCGTCGGTGATCGACACGGTCAAGATGGACTTCCCGACCGAGGTAACCGAAGGCGACAGCGTGGATGAATGGATGGAGCAGTTCTACACGGGCACCAACGCGGACCGCGCTGACAGAATGTTCCTGTTCCAGAAAGGATTCTCCTGGACCTCCTTCGCAGAGTATACCTTCAAGGCATATGGCTATCATGTAGATCCGGAGAACCCGACGGACACCATGAAGTCCTTTATGCGCGGAACCATCGATGGACCGAAAGTCATCATCGACCTGAACCCGAACGGCGATAATGTCGAAGTGGGGTTTGCGGACGAGGCAGACATGAAAGTTTATGTCAACGGAGAAATCGATCCGCGGACAGAGATTCATGGAACCTGGGGTGCCGGCAGTGATTACGGTATCTTCAACGTGCCGGGAGCTTTAACCGTCCTGGACGGCAGAGCGATCCCGCCGCTTCCGAAATACCGGGTCAAGGATTTCAACCTGGTCAAAGGAAAGACGGTATATCTGGATGAGCTTCTGGAGACGGAAGGCGGCAGTATCCGTCTCGAGCCGGATCTGGATCAGATGGAAGCGATCACGGCGTATGTGGATTATGACGAGGTGGAGAACAGTCTGTTTGCGACCGCGGCGACGTCCGAACCGCTGAAGATTCCGCTGTATATTACGGTCGACGGCAATGGCGACGGCATCGTCGATATGCGGGTGAATGAAAACAGGCAGAAAACCATTTTCGCAACGCAGGGCGAAGCGCCGCAGCTGGACAACGGCTATCCGATCGATGTCCATGTGAAGACGCTGAAGCCGGACGGCAGCGTTGCTTATGAGAAAGACATTGAGGCGATCCGGTATAAGGATTACGCAAGCATTGATATTCCGGAAGTGGACGGCACATTCTTCACAGGCGTGGAGAAGACCGGCGATCCGGACTTTGCGGCAGCAGCTTCGAGCTGGGCCGGAAGATATACGGCGGATCTGAAGGACGGCGATTCGATCGTCGTGAAGACGGTGGATGTCAATGACATTGTCGTCAAGACCTCGGAGACAGAGATCTATCCGGACTTCCCGGAGGCAGGCGACCTTTGCGTCTCCCTGGATGGTGACCACTGGACGACTTCCAAAGTCGCATTCACGGGTCTGGATCCGGATACGGAATATGTCCTTTATTACAAGCAGGGTATTGGCGAATACTTCTACACGAAGCCGGTCCGGACGAAACCGGAAGGCGATGATTACGGTGTCTATGTCGGAAGAGCTCCGCTTACGAAATCGGATCCGGGCGATCTCGAGCGGGACGGCTTCCATTATGACGCAGCGTCAAAGACCCTGACTCTGAAGAATTACAGTATCACGGATATGGGTATCGATGTGGAATATGAGAAATTCCTGTATGCACACGTCCGGTCACAGTCGGTCATCTACTCCAAGAAGGATCTGACGATCGAGCTGATCGGAGACAACTATATTGAGAAGCTTGGCGGAGAAAGCAATTTCCTTCTTGGAAACATTATCCGCGGCAAGGGAAACATTACCTTTAAGGGCGACGGTAACCTGACGCTGAAAGGTAACCATGCGTTCGTACAGTCCGTACAGGCTGGCGATAATAAGGATATCTACCTGAAAGGAACCGGAAAGATCACCTTTGAGAACTGCGGCTACGGCTTCTACAATCTCGATGGAAAAGTCTACTATATGAACGGAGAGCTCGATTTCAATAACTGCGGTACGCCGCTGAAGAATTTGGCAGACTTTGATGATTCCGGTAAAAAGCATGACTATACCGTTTATGTAACAGAGAATGATGCGGAAACCGTGCAGAAACTTAAGCTCACTGAGGACGAGGTAGACCGCATCCTGGAAGACTACAATTATAATAACGATGTACTGAAGTACAGCCACCTTGTTCCGAACCATAACTTCAATCAGCAGACCCAGTCGGTCGACTGTTATGTATCCGGCGACTGCAGCAAGGGAGCGACCTATTACATGAGCTGTTCCTGCGGAGCGGTGGATCATGAGCACACCTTTAAGGCAGCAGCCGCAAGCCACGATATGGAACACTTCGAGGGAAAAGACGCGACCTGTATCGAGTCGGGATATAAGGCGTACGATACTTGTAAGAAGTGCGGTTACACGACCTTCAAGGAAATCCCTGCAAAGGGACACTCCTATACACATCACAAGGAAGTGCACCCAACCTGCGACACGGACGGATGCCCGGCATACGATGTTTGTAAGGTCTGCGGTTATTCTTCCTTAGATAAGAAGATCGAGGCGGCAATGAACGGTGAGGACGTGGTTCGTGACGATCTCTGGATTGCAACCGGCCATGACGTGATCTTCGTTGCGGAATCCGCTGCAGTGAAGTGCGGAGCGAACGGTATGAAAGAGCATTACAAGTGTGTGACCTGCGGTCATCTCTTCGCGGATGAAACCGGAACGACGCCGATTACGAAAGAGGAACTGGTTACGGAACCGGGTCATAACCTGACAGCAGTTCCTGGAAAGGACGCTGTAAAAGGTGAGACCGGCAACATTCCGTACTACATCTGCGAGGATTGCGGCGAGTGGTTCTATGACGGACTCGGAACCGAGAAGATCACGAACCACGACAGTACCATCACGTTCTTCGGAGATCCTGTGATCAGCAAGAAGAAAGCTTCGCTGAAGGCCGGCAAGACGCTGACACTGAAAGTAACAAACGGAATTCCGGCCCTTTGGAAATCCTCGAAGACGGGAATCGCTACAGTTTCCAAGACCGGAAAAGTGACAGCTCTGAAGAAAGGCTCGACAACGATTACAGCGATGCTTGCCGACGGAAAGAAGGTCACCTGCAAGATCACGGTTTCGTCGAATCCGACGATCAAGATCAATAAGAAGGCCTTCAAGAAGAAGACGACGTACACCGTCAAGAAGGGCAAGACGCTCAATATTACGATCACGGGTAAAGCTCCGGGTGTAAATAACGTTTACTCGACGAGTAAGAAGAAGATCGCGAAAGTGATCTCGAAGAAGACGGCGACGAAGATCAAGATCAAGGGGCTGAAGAAAGGCTCCGCGACTGTGACCGTCAAGGTCAATGGATTTGCCTTCAAGATCAAAGTGAAAGTTAAATAAAAGGTGGGATTCCCCCCGCCGCCAGCTATGTCCCAGCTCTGATTGGCCCCGCTGGCGCTACCAACGCGCACGGGACCAATCAACCGCTGGCGCAGGCGGCGGAAGGGAAGGGGAATCCCGCCTTATTGAACAATTCAGAGAGCCTTACGTGAAAACAGCTGAACTTTCAAACCTAACCTGGGCGAGCGTTCTTAGGCGAATCAAGACTCCGCGCTACAGATTCTTATGCGCGAAGCTAGACGATCTGAGCGCATTAGAAGCTGTTAGCGGAGGCTTTGTTGAGCCGTTGCGAGCAGTTTGAAAGTCAGCTGTTTCACGTAAGGCAGTTTGTTTGTTCCCCTCGATTCGAAAGGAGGATGCTATGACTAAGCAGAAGGTGTTTCGGTATTCCATAGTCGTGTTTGCGGCGGCTTTGCTCGCGCTGCTTTTTGTTGTGTGGCCTGCGAAGGCGGAGATGCATCCGACCTCCGGGACGACAGGAACCCTCAGCTGGACGTTTGATGAGGCGACCGGTAAGCTGACGATCAGAAAAGCTTCAGAGAACACCACTTCCTATATGCCGGATTATCAGCATTATAAAACCAGGTATTGGACAGATCAGAACGGGGAGACGCATGACAGTGATGTCCCCTGGATCTGGTTCCGCAGGCAGATCAAATCCATTTATATTTATGATACCGTCAATATCGGAGACGGTGCCTTCTACGGTCTTGCACGGGAGTCATCGGATTCTGATCCGGTGACGGTGCAGCTGATGGGTAATATGAGAATCGGCAAAGAAGCGTTCCGGTTTACAAAGTTGAAGAGCATCAACCTGAGCAATGCGACAGAGATCGGAGAAAGGGCTTTTTTCGACTCCATTCTGTCGGTTACTTCAAGAGAGCAGATCCTGAACGCATCGAAAATCGGGGCAGAAGCATTCGGCGGATTTGGTCCGATCAAGCAGCTGCGGCTGAATTGCGCGGAAATCGGAGACTACGCATTTAAGAATGCTTCCATCGAAGAGATCCTGATTACTTCCTTCGTAAAAAAGATCGGAGAAGGAGCCTTCCTTCAAAGCAACGCAAAAGCGATCACCTTCGGGGCAAACACGAAAGCGCAGATCGGAAAATACGCCTTTGCCGGTCATAAAAGCGGGTACGAATACGCCGGTATCTACATTCCTTCCACGATTACAAGCATCAGTGAGAAGGCGTTTGGATATGACGTTTCTGCATCCGGAGAGATCAGCAATAAGTCGGGTGTCTCACCGATCATTCTTACAGAAGAAGGATCTGCAGCGGATGCATACGGAAAGGCGAATGGCCTTGACGTCTTATATAACAAACAATTCTTTACCAATTACGATAACAATGACTGGATCTACGACCCGGCGACGAAGACCGTCTGGATCCAAAGCGCGGGGAATTCCGAAACCAATTCCACCCCGGCTGCATCCGATCCGTATTGGAGCGACTTTGTTGCGGAGCACGAGGTTCGCCATCTCGTGATCGGCGGAGGACGCAGGGGATGGCTTGGAGAAGGAGTTAACACCGTGTCAAAGGGCGTCGCTCTGCTCAAAGATCTGGAAACAGTAGAGTTTAATGATTGGAAACTTCAGTCCATCGGGGAGGAAGCCTTTCGGAATCTGAAGCATCTCAGAAGCGTAACGTTTAACAGTCAGGCTCTGAAATCCGGAATGGCCGTTGAATCGGTCGGCCTGCGCGCGTTTGAAGGCTGTACGGCATTAGATGAGATCTCCTTTCCGGATTCGGTGACCGAAATCGGTGTTGCCGCGTTTAAAGGCTGCACCTCCCTTGCCGATGTGAACTTTGGAAAGGGCATTCAAACGATCAGCGTCGAAGCGTTCTCGGGAAGCGGGATGACCTCGCTCAGCCTCGGAAGTGGAGAAGGAGCGAAGACGATTTCGATCGGAGGCTATGCGTTTGCGGAGTGCAAAGATCTGGAGCGCGTTCAGCTTGGTCCGAATGTGACCACAATGCCGATGAACATGTTCGAAAACTGTACCGCGCTTTCGGAAGTGAGCTATTCCGATCAGCTGACAACAATCGGGTATCAGGTATTCAAGGGCTGCCGGTCTCTGGAAATCGTTATGATGGGCCGGGGTCTTACGACCATTGGGGGAGAAGCTTTCCTGAATACCAAAGTGAATGAGCTGTTTATTCCGGATTCTGTGACTTCCATCGACAGCCAGGCGCTCTGCTATGTCACTTCGGGAGATTCCACAAAACTGATAGAAGACGCGAAACTTTATGTGATGGCAAACTCTGCCGGCCTGAATTATGCACGGAATAATTCCGTTCCGTATGAGATCTGTGTCGGAGAGACCCTGGGCAACTGTTCCTGGCGCTATCATCAGAATTCGCAGGAACTCCATATTGCAGGCAGCGGTCCGATGGAGGAGTATGGAGCGACAAATACCGCTCCATGGGATCCGTATTCCGGCAAAGTCAAAAGCATCTATATTGGAGACGGTATGACAACGATCTCGAAAAGGGCATTTGAAGAGACGTATCTGAATCTGGAAGAGGTACATATCGGAGCCTCGGTCGAGACGATCGGCTACCGTGCCTTTTTTGCCGGTGGAACCAGTCATCTGAAAACGATTGAGGTTCCGGCTTCGGTTACGGCAATCGAAGAACAGGCGATCGGATGGGGCCGGGATAATTATGGAAAGCTGTATCAGGTACCCGGCCTTGTGATGTATGTGGAAAAGGGAAGCGTGGCAGAGTCGTACGCAATTGAAAACGGAATTTCATACGAATACCATTCCCTGCACGGCGAAACCGGAAGCTGCAGTTATGACTTTAACCCCGGAACGGGAAGATTGGTCATCTCCGGAAACGGAGCAATGGAAAGCTATGAGAAGTCCACCGATGTGCCGTGGAATTATTTTAAAGACAAGATCAAAGCGGTCGTGATCAAAGCGGGCATTACGGCTGTTGGAAGAAAGGCCTTCATGGACTGCCCGAATCTTGAGTGGGCAATTCTTCCGGACGGCCTTTTGAAAATAGAACAATTTGCTTTCTCCGCCTGCCCGAAACTGAAGGAAATCTATCTTCCTGCAAGTCTTACGACGATTGAGGCGCTGGCGCTCGGCTTTACGTCGAGTTTTCCGGACAATCCGGACAGCAGCCTGGAAGCATCCACCGGAAAAAAGAACCCGTTAAAGATTCTGTATCTGACATACACAGATCCCATCAGGGGGTATGCTGAATCATCGAGCCAGATTACGATTGAAAGGGGAATTCAGGGTGTTGCCGGATCGGATTACTGGGACCTTAAAGGCCGTGTAGGGCTGGTAGACGGAATGGCGCTCACCATTTACGGAGACGGCTCCTTTGCGTGTGAGGAATATCCCTGGAAAGACTTTGAGAATGAGATCAAAGAACTGTATATTGATGAAAGGATCACAGCGATACCGGACGAGGCATTTGACGGATTGTCCTTTTTGACCGAGGTCAAGATCGAGGGTGAGTATTCTGTCTGGCCTTTCGGACATTACGACAATATCACCTCCATCGGCAAAAGAGCGTTTGCTTATTGCACTTCGTTGAAAAGTATCGGGATCCCGTCCGGCGTTGACGTTATCGAAGATAGTACCTTCGAAGGCTGTGAGAGTCTTGCATCGATTGATCTGGATGTTACTTCTGTCGGGGTGTCAGCTTTTGATGGCTGCGAGAATCTGAGAACGCTGATTTTAAGCGATCGGTTGGAGACGATTGCGGACGGAGCGTTTGCAGCAACCTCAATCGAGACCCTGGAATTACCGGAAAATCTTGTGTCGATTGGAAGCTGCGCATTCTATGATACCTGTCTGGAATCAATTACGATCCCGGAAAGCGTAAGAACGATTGGGGAGAGAGCCTTCCATACGACCGAGATGACTTTCGTGGAAATTCCGAAGACGGTCCGTGAGATTGGAGCGTACGCATTTGGCTTCTGGTATCCGGGAACGACAGTGGACGAGGCTGTTGAGGGATTTTATATCATAGCCCGAAAGAACAGCGCCGGGTATATATACGCAATGGAATACGGGCTCCCCTGGATCGACGGGAATGAAGGAGATATCGAAGACATTCACTGGTCGTTCAATGAGAAAAAGGGACTTCTTACAATTAATGGCGAAGGGGAGATTCCGGATGACACGGCTCCCTGGAGCAAGTTTAAAGGAAAGATCACGCAGATCGATATCCGGGAAGGAATCACCGGGATCGGATCTTATGCCTTTGCAAATCTCTCCGATGGAAGCGGTGCACCCGCGGACAGGCCGCCGGTCAGTGTCGAACTGCCGGGAAGTCTTCTCTCCATCGGCGACTATGCGTTCCTGAACACGAAACTGGAAGAGATCAAACTTCCGTCCGGTCTTTTGACCATCGGGGAAGGAGCTTTCTGGTGTACCTGGCTCAGCAAGATCGACCTGGGAGATACCGTGCAGGAGATCGGGGACATGGCCTTTGTTAATACGCTCGAGGAGAGCGTGATCATCCCGCCGAGCGTGACCGCAATCGGTGAAAAAGCGTTTAACCGTGACAAGTGGTATCCGGATTATGAGCCGGGATGGGGCGAATACTCGGTCCGCTGTTTCCCGTATGTCATGTGGGGAATCAAGGGAAGCGCAGCGCAGAGGTTCGCCGACGGGGACGAGAACATCGAGTTTAAGGAATATCAGCCGGAGAAGCCGCCGGCCCCGCCGCATGTTCACGAGATGATCTGTGTGGAAGCGAAACCGGTGACCGAGACGGAAGACGGGCACAAAGAATATTATGTCTGTGAGATCTGCAAGGAATGGTTTGAGGACCCCTTTGGTGAAGTCCTGATCGAGGACCATAATTCCGTGACCATTCCGGCTCCAACCCTCAGTCTGACAAGCGCATCTTTGAAGTCGGGCAAGACACTGACGCTGAAGGTGCTGAACGGAGAAGCGGTGTCCTGGAAGTCTTCCAACAAAGCGGTTGCGAAAGTTTCCGCTTCCGGAAAAGTGACCGCCCTGAAGAAGGGAACGGTGACGATCACGGCAACGCTTCCGGGCGGAACCCCACTCACCTGCAAAGTCAAGGTAACGACCAGCCCGACGATCAAAGTCGGCGGCAAAAAATTCAAGGCAAAGACGACTTATAATATAAAGAAGGGAAAAACACTGACCGTCGCAATCACCGGCAAGGCAGCCGATGTCAAAAACGTTTACAAGTCCGGTAACAAGAAGATCGCCAAAGTGACATCAAAGGCGACCGCGACCAAGGTCAAAATCAAAGGCTCGAAAAAAGGCAAGACGACCGTGACGATCAAGATCAACGGCGTCACCTTCAAGATTAAGGTGAAGGTGAAGTAAAAGGTGGGATTTCCCCCGCCGCCAGCGATATCCGGACAGACGCTGCCCTTGTTGGCGCTACCAACGCGCACTCGGGCAGTTCGTTCGTTTGTGCCTCCATCATCCACGCCCGGCACAGTCACAAACGAACATTCCGTCCAGTCAAGGTACCGCTCTCCCCTTTACGATATTCTGTGAATTGTGATACAATGCGGGTTAATCACTGAAGTGATTGGAAAGGCGGAGCAGTATGAGCCGGAAGACAAATGCGGAAGGGCAACACCGCGCAGTGCATACCCATAAAGAAGAAAAGCACGGCGTAACACACACGCATATCGATGAGAACGGGAACGTGATCACCCACACCCATGAAATACATGAGGGCCACAGCAAAGAGCATGGCCATCACCATTCCCCGGAAGAGAAGAAAAAACAGCTGAACCGGATCGCCCGCGCGATCGGACATCTGCAGCATGTGAAGGTCATGATCGAAAATGATGAGGACTGCGCGGATGTGTTGATCCAGCTTGCAGCGGTAAACGGCGCGCTGAAAAATCTTTCCAAGGAGATCATCAACGAGCACATGACCCACTGTATTACGCACGCCATCGAAGAGGGCGACAGCAGAGCAGTCGAAGAATTCCAGAAGGCAATCAGGAAAGTTCTGTAAACCCGGACCAAAATTCAGTGTAAATATTGCATCTTCAAATAGCACGGTCATTTTCATCAGAAAAGTCAGTGCTATTTTTATCTTTTTCCACAGCACTGAAGAATCCGCCGCAGGGCTTGCAAGTCCTACACGGCCGTGATAAAATGCGAACAGATGTTTGCTGTTGATTTTCGGTGGACAGATTTCAGCGAATATATATAATAGTAGAAACTACGGGTGCGCGCGCCCAACTATTTCAAACAGTCAATACACATTTACAACTATGGACCATTTCGAATTAGTATCTGAATATAAGCCGATGGGCGATCAGCCCCAGGCAATCGAGGCTTTGGTAAAAGGCTTCCGCGAAGGCAATCAGTTCCAGACGCTGCTGGGAGCGACGGGTTCCGGTAAAACGTTTACGATGGCGAACATTATCCAGGCGCTGAACAAACCGACGCTCGTCATCGCACACAACAAGACGCTGGCCGCCCAGCTGTGCAGCGAGTTCAAGGAATTCTTCCCGAACAACGCGGTCGAGTACTTTATCTCCTACTACGATTATTACCAGCCGGAGGCCTATGTCCCTTCGACCGATACCTATATCGAAAAAGATGCCTCGATCAACGACGAGATCGACCGGCTCCGCCACTCCGCGACGACCTCTCTGGTCGAGCGCAAGGATGTCATCATCGTCGCCTCCGTCTCCTGCATTTACGGCATCGGTGATCCGGAGGAGTACGAGCGGATGTGCGTATCCCTGCGGCCGGGCATGCAGAAAGAACGGGACGATGTGATCAAAGAGCTGATCGGGATCCAGTACGACCGCAACGACATGGACTTCCAGCGCGGTACCTTCCGCGTGAGGGGCGACGTGATCGAGATCTTCCCGGTCATGACCGACAGCCACGCGATCCGGATCGAATTTTTCGGTGACGAGATCGACCGGATCACACAGATCGACATCCTGACCGGTGAGATCAAAGCGCGCCTCGAACACGTGGCGATCCTCCCGGCGTCTTACTATGTCGTACCGCCGGACCGGATGGAGAAAGCGCTGGTCAATATCGCGAAAGAACTCGAAGAGCGGATCGCCTGGTTCAAGAGCGAGGACAAGCTCCTCGAGGCGCAGCGGATCAAGGAACGCACAAACTTCGATATCGAGATGATGCGGGAGACCGGAATCTGTTCCGGTATCGAGAACTATTCCCGCCACCTGACCGGCCTTGCGCCGGGTGTCGCACCGGCCTGCCTGATCGATTTTTATAAGGATGATTTTCTGATCATCGTCGACGAGTCCCATATGACAGTGCCGCAGATCGGCGCAATGTACAACGGCGACCGTTCGCGAAAACAAACGCTGGTGGATTTCGGATTCCGCCTGCCGTCCGCGCTGGACAACCGCCCGCTGAAGTTTGAGGAATTCGAGAGCAAGATCGACCAGATGCTGTTCGTTTCGGCGACGCCTGGAAAATATGAAGCAGAGCACGAACTGTTCCGGACCGAGCAGATCATCCGACCGACCGGTCTGTTGGATCCGGAGGTCAGCGTCCGGCCGGTAGAGGGACAGATCGACGATCTTCTCGCCGAGATCTATAAAGAAACAGATAAGGGAAACAAAGTCCTGGTGACGACGCTGACCAAGCGGATGGCGGAGGACCTGACCGATTTCCTGAAGGATGCGGGCGTCCGCGTGCGCTACCTGCATTCCGACATCGCCGCCCTCGAGCGGACGGAGATCATCCGCGAGATGCGTCTCGACGTTTTCGATGTCCTTGTCGGCATCAACCTGCTCCGCGAGGGTCTGGATATTCCGGAGATCTCCCTGGTTGCGATCCTGGATGCGGATAAAGAAGGCTTCCTGCGAAGCGAAACCTCGCTGATCCAGACGATCGGCCGCGCAAGCCGAAATGCAGAGGGGCATGTCATCATGTATGCGGACGTGATCACGGGTTCCATGAAAGCCGCGATGGATGAGACGGCAAGACGCCGCGCGATCCAGCAGGCGTATAACGAAGAGCACGGCATTACGCCGACTACGATCAAGAAAGCGGTCCGCGACCTGATCAGTATTACAAAAGAAGCAGAGAAGACTTCGATGAAGCTCGAGAAAGAGCCGGAGTCCATGAACGCGGAAGAGATCCGCAAGCTGATCGAGAAAGTCGAGAAGCAGATGCGCCGTGCGGCAGCAGATCTCGACTTCGAAACTGCAGCCAACCTGCGTGATCAGATGCTGGAACTGAAAAAGCATCTGGATGATGCGACCGGAGGCAAGACACGGAGCCGCCGCCGGAAAAATCTGAAAAAACGAAAAGAGTACAGCTCGTAACAGAACCGGGCCTAGGCTCAAAAATAAATAGAAAGAAAAACATATGGCAGCAAAAGAACAGAAATACATAAAAATACACGGCGCGTCCGAGAACAATCTGAAAAATATTGACCTGGAAATCCCGCGCAACGAGATGGTCGTTTTCACAGGTCTTTCCGGTTCCGGAAAGTCGTCGCTCGCGTTTGATACGATTTACGCGGAGGGACAGCGGCGATACATGGAATCGCTTTCCTCCTACGCAAGGCAGTTCCTCGGCCAGATGGAAAAGCCGAAGGTGGAGTCAATTGACGGACTGTCACCAGCCATCTCCATTGACCAGAAAGCAACGAACCGCAACCCTCGTTCGACTGTAGGAACGGTTACGGAAATCCATGACTATCTGCGTCTTCTCTATGCGCGTGTCGGGATTCCGCACTGCCCGAACTGCGGCAGAGAGATTGCAAAACAGACCGTCGACCAGATGGCGGATGCGATCCTTGAACTTCCGGAAGGAACCCGCCTCCAGCTCTTGGCCCCGGTCGTCCGCGGCAGAAAAGGCGAGCACGTCAAGGTCCTTGAGTCGGCAAAACGCTCCGGCTATGTCCGCGCGCGTGTCGACGGCATCGTCTACGATCTGGATGAAGAGATCAAACTGCAAAAAAACTTTAAACATAACATCGATATCGTTGTTGACCGAATCGTTGTAAAACCGGGCATCGAATCCCGACTGGCCGATTCGATTGAAAATATCCTGCACCAGGCTGACGGCCTGATGACGGTTGAAGTCGTCTCCTGGCCGGAAGGCGCGGTCAAACCGGGCAAAGGCGAGAAGGCGCTCCCGGTCGATGAAAATAACGAGATCCATTTTTCGAGCAGCTTCGCATGCCCGGACTGCGGGATCAGCATCGGCGATATCGAACCGCGAAACTTTTCCTTCAACAACCCGTTCGGCGCCTGCCCTGCCTGCGCCGGCATCGGCTATAAAATGGAGTTCGATCAGGAACTCGTCATTCCGGATGAATCCTTAAGCATCAACCAGGGCGCGATCATCGCCCCGGGATGGGCAAGCTCCGGAAAGGCGGGCAGCTTTACCCATGCGGTCCTCGAAGCGCTGGCGGAAAAACATAACTTCAGCCTCGACACTCCGTTCAAAGAATATTCGAAAAAGATCAAAAAGCTCCTCTGGAGCGGAGACGACGTTTCTGTTAATGTCCGTTATTCCGGACAGCGTGGCAGCGGCGTCTATCCGATGGTCTTTGAAGGACTGCTCCTGAATCTGAACCGCCGCTACCGCGAAAGCTCGGATTCATTCAAACAGGAATACGAAAACTATATGCGGATCAGCCCCTGCGACGAGTGCGGCGGAAAGAGACTGAACCCGCTGAGCCTGGCAGTCACAGTCAGCGGCAAAAATATCTTTGAAGTCTCGGACATGACGATCCGCGAATCGAAGACCTTCTTTGAAAAGGTCAAATTAACAAAGATGCAGACGGAGATTGCCGGACCGATCCTGAAAGAGGTCAACTCCCGGCTCGGCTTCCTGCTCGATGTGGGCCTGGATTATCTGACGCTGACACGGTACGCGGCCAGCCTTTCCGGCGGCGAAGCACAGCGCATCCGTCTTGCAACGCAGATCGGCTCCGGTCTGACCGGCGTGCTTTATATCCTGGACGAGCCGAGTATCGGTCTGCACCAGAAAGACAATAACAAACTTCTCGCAACGCTCAAAAAACTGCGCGACCTCGGCAACACCCTGATCGTCGTCGAGCATGACGAAGATACCATGCGCGAGGCAGACTGCATTGTGGATATCGGCCCCGGCGCCGGCGAACATGGTGGAGAAGTCGTTGCCGTCGGCACGGCGAAAGAGATCATGAAATGTAAGCGGTCGATCACCGGCGATTATTTAAGCGGCCGCATCAAGATCCCGGTCCCGGAAGAGCGCAGAAAACCGACCGGCTGGATCGAGGTCAAAGGAGCCCGCGAGAACAACCTGAAAAATATCAATGTCAAATTCCCGCTCGGCGTCATGACCGCCGTGACCGGTGTTTCCGGATCCGGCAAGTCCTCGCTGGTTAATGAAATCTTATACAAGAGTCTGGCGAAACAGCTGAACCGCGCACACACCGTTGCGGGAAAACATAAATCGATCGAAGGCCTTGAGCAGCTCGACAAAGTCATCTGCATCGACCAGAGCCCGATCGGCCGGACACCGCGTTCCAACCCGGCGACTTATACCGGCGTCTTCGACCTGATCCGCGATCTTTTTGCGCAGACGACCGACGCGAAAGTGCGCGGCTACAATAAAGGCCGCTTCAGCTTCAACGTCAAAGGCGGCCGCTGCGAAGCCTGCGCCGGCGACGGAATCCTGAAGATCGAGATGCACTTCCTTCCGGATGTCTACGTAAAGTGCGACACCTGCCACGGCATGCGCTACAACCGCGAGACACTGGATGTCAAATATAAAGGAAAGAGCATCTACGATGTTCTGAACATGACGGTAGAAGAAGCGCTGGAATTTTTCAAAAACGTTCCGCGTATTTATCAGAAGATCAAGACGCTTGACGAAGTCGGTCTGTCTTACATCCGCCTGGGCCAGTCGTCCACGACCCTGTCCGGCGGTGAGGCACAGCGTGTCAAACTGGCGACCGAGCTCAGCCGCCGACCAACCGGCAAGACAATGTATATCCTGGACGAGCCGACGACCGGACTTCACTTTGCGGATGTGCATAAACTTGTGGATATCCTCCGCCGCCTTTCCGATGGCGGAAACTCGGTTGTCGTAATTGAGCACAACCTTGAGGTCATCAAAGTCGCGGACTACATTATCGATATGGGACCGGACGGCGGCGACCGCGGCGGAACGGTCTTTGCCAAGGGAACGCCGGAAGACGTTGCCGCGCACAAGGATAGCTACACCGGCCAGTTCCTGAAGGAATATCTGAAGTAGTGAAGCGAAAATAATTTACTCCGCGGAAAGAAGTTCTCCGCGCTTAATCGCGCAGGGAGTATTACCTGAATAAGGAAACAAAATCTATGTATGAAATTACAATCGAGCAGCTTGCAGATCTGCCCGAAAGCACCTATGTCTTATATGATATCCGGGACAGCATCTCGTTTTCCTACGGAACCATCCCGGGAGCGGAAAGCGCAGCAGACCCGGTGGCGCTTGCAAAAAACAGACAGCTTCCCGAAGACAAGAAGCTGATCCTTTTTTGCATGCACGGAACCCAGAGCGCGGAACCGTGTGAGGAACTGCGGGACCTGGGATACGAAGCCTACAGCCTGGAAGGCGGCTATGCCTCCTGGCTGAAAAAGCAGATGATCAAAAAAGACCGCTCCGCAGAGATCGAGGAATCTCTGCAGAACCGCAGAAAATTCAAAGAACAGCTGTTCCGCCCGTTTGCAAAAGCAGTCACAAAATACGAACTGATCCAGCCCGGCGACAAAATTGCCGTGTGCATCTCCGGCGGCAAGGACTCGATGCTGATGGCGAAGCTTTTCCAGCAGCTGCAAAAACACCGCAAGTTTCCGTTCGAGCTGGAGTTCCTGGTCATGGATCCGGGCTATAACGAGCTGAACCGGCGCCTGATCGAAAACAACGCGGAAACGCTGGGCGTCCCGATCCGGATCTTTGAATCGACTATCTTTGACGCGGTTTACAATATAGAAAAATCGCCGTGCTATCTCTGCGCGCGCATGCGCCGCGGCCATCTTTACAGCAAGGCGAAAGAACTTGGCTGCAACAAGATCGCGCTGGGACATCATTTTGACGATGTGATCGAAACGACCCTAATGGGAATGCTCTGGGGCGGTCAGATGCAGGGGATGATGCCGAAGCTTCACAGCACAAATTTTGAAGGAATGGAACTGATCCGCCCGATGTATTTCGTGCGGGAGGACGATATCAAAGCATGGCGCGATTATCATGGTCTTCACTTCATCCAGTGCGCCTGCCACTTCACGGATACCTGCAGCTCTTGCCGGGATGACGGCGTCTCGATCTCCAAACGCATGGAAACCAAGAAGCTGATCCGGAAATTAAAAGAGACCAATCCATATGTGGAAAGCAATATCTTCAACAGTATGAGAAATGTCTGTCTGGACACGCTGATCGCTTACAAACACAATGGCGTTACACATAACTTCCTGGAAACCTACAACGATAGCAAGGGTGACGACGCAGAATAAGCATCGCAGGCAAACTGGTTTCTATCGGAACCCGTCAGAGATCACACGGCACATACAATATAATATTTGAACCTTCACAGGCTGGACCAACGGTCAGCCTGTTTATTTTTTAACAATTCTTTACTTTAATGCATTAATGCAGTATAGTTCTTCACATGTACTTAAAAAAATACAAAATGAAAGGAGTCACGTCACTATGAGAGGATGGGAATTTACAGGCACACATCAGCCGCTTAGAGTTGTAGAAAAACCGGATCCGACCGCAAAACCGGGGTATGTTGTTCTGAAGACGCTCGCCGGTGGTCTTTGTCATTCGGACGTAAGCGCGCTGGACATCGAGTCCTGGATGGGAAGTTTTAATGTCCCGGTTATCATGGGCCATGAAGTTTGCGGAGAGATCGTTGAGATCGGCGAAGGCGTCGAAGGATTCGAGATTGGCGATATCGTTGCAGTCTGCCCGCTTTATGCAAAGGACGGAACGACTCCCGGATATACCCGTGACGGCGGCTATGGCACAATGACGACAGCACCGGTGGAGCAGCTTGTTAAGGTTCCGGAGGGTCTTGCACCGGCAAAGGCAGCCGCGGCAACAGATGCAGGCGCAACTTCTTACCATGCAGTCTGCTCAGTCGGAGGCGTCGGACTGGGAATGAAAGTCGGCATTATCGGCGTCGGCGGACTCGGACAGTTTGCTGTCCGTATAGCTGTACTCAAAGGAGCAGAGGTTTATGTTGCAACGAGAAAGCCTTCCGCTCAGGAGCGCGCGCTCAGCCTCGGCGCAAAAGAAGTGAAGCCGAACATCACAGATTTCGCTGACAAGAATCTTGATGTCATCATCGATTTCGCAGGCGCAGGAAAGACAACCGCTGATGCCCTTAACACCGTAAAACAGTACGGCAAAGTTGTCCTCGTCGGAATGGCAAGCGACACCTCCGAGATCTACACCTACTCCATGATCTTCAAAGAGCTGACCTTCATGGGATCACAGGGAAGCACGACAGAAGATCTTGCCGGATGCCTCGATCTGCTTGCAAGCGGAGAGCTGGATCCGAAGATCAATATCTGCTCGTTCGATGAGATCGCGGAAGGAATCGACAAACTCCGCAGAGGAGAGATCGATGGAAGACTTGTCTGCCTCTATGATTGATACACGAGTCGTATATGGATTCAAGGGCGCCGGTAAAACATCTTATATCAGCGACTGTGTCCTGAACGATTTCTTTTACAAGGATGGCAAAACTCTGATCCTCTGCCTGGAGCAGGGACGAGAGAATTACGATACGGAAGCGCTCCGGAAGCGGAACGCTTTCGTGTCTTATTATGACGGCGCGCAGGAAATCGGAAGCTTCTGCGCCGGGCAGATTCGGGAACATCAGCCGGACCGGATCTATGTGGAGATGAATACAAAGTATCCGTCCGCAAGAGAGAGCTTCCCGGATGAGATGAAGGTCACATCCGCTGTGACCTGGATCGACTGGGAAACGCTGGATCGTTACTTTGACATCCATCGCCAGCGCTTCGGCCAGATGGTCGCCGAGTCGCAGCAGATCACTTTCCGCGGCTGCCCGTCGAAAGAACTGCTCGCGCCGTACAGCCAGGCCTTCCGCCTCATGAATCACAAAGCCTCCTATCTCAGGCAGGACCCGATGGGCTTTCACGAAAAAGCCTTTGATCTCTTTGTTCCATATTCACTGGATGCGGAAACCATCACGATCACGGAAAATGAATACCTGATCTTCTGGCTCGACGCTGCCGATCATCCGGAGCACTACGAGGGGAAAACGCTTTGCTTTACCGATCCGTTGGAGCTGCGATTTTCTGATGAAAAGCGCCCGAAGAGCAGCAACGATCAGGCGGCCGCAGACAGCAATTCCTGGTCTGCCGGCCGCATCGTCATGACCTGCTGCATGGCGGACCTGCAGTTTATGTCTTTTAAGTTGATAGAGGTGAAAACCCTTCACGCTGGATGGGTCACCATCGAAGCCATCGGGCGGGTTGGTACCGACGAATATGGCCAAAAGAAACTCAAGCTGGATCCGGTTCATTTCGAGTATGCGTCTGCGCCGGAAGGTGGTATAATTCTGCAGGTAGGCAATCGCCGAAAAAACACTGTTTCGAATATGTCCAGACTGGGCTATCGCGGGATGAAATGACAACCGTCTGAAAATCTCCCGGGACGATCCGGACGAACAGGGTTTTCTTCCGGATAAATATAGTGAAACAAATTGCCGCCCGATGTTTCGACATGAAAGACGTAACCTTTTCAAATAAACAACTGATCCGGCTGATCTGGCCTCTGCTCCTGGAGCAGATTTTTTCGCTTGCCGTCGGTCTTGCCGACTCGATCATGGTGGCACAGGTCGGAGATGCAGCCGTCTCCGGCGTTTCCCTTGTGGACTCCATCAGCGTTCTGATGGTCTATATTTTTTCGGCAATGGCTGCCGGCGGAGCTGCCGTCTGTGGAATGTATATCGGCCGAAACAATAAAGACGATTCCAATTCCGCCTGCCAGCATCTGATCCTTCTGCTGGTGGCACTTTCTGCGGTACTGACCCTGCTTCTCTATGTATTCCGTGTTCCGATCGTCCATACTCTGTTCGGAAAAATCGACACGGACGTCATGCAGGCGACCAACACCTATTACACGATCGTTATGGCCTCCATCCCCGCGATCGCGCTTTACAACGGCGGCGCGGCTGTCTTCCGTTCGATGGAGCGGACCGGAACGACGCTGATCGTATCGAGCATCATGAACGTGATCAACATCGCCGGCAACGCAATCCTGATCTTCGGCTTCGGGTGCGGCGTGGAAGGCGTTGCAATCCCGACACTGGTTTCCCGCTGGGTTGCAGCGATCATCATCATCGCTCTTTTATTCCGCAAAAAATATACCCTGAATCTGACGAGCCTTCGCAAATTCCGCTACCGCAAGGCCATCTTAAAAAATATCGTTTCGATCGGTCTTCCGGGCGGCATCGAAAACGGAATGTTCCAGCTCGGAAAGATCGTCCTGTTCAGTTTCATTTCAACCATGGGAACCGCCAGCATTACAGCGAACGCAATCGGCGGAACACTTGCCTCGTTCAACGTTCTCCCGGGAATGGCGATCAACCTTGCGATGACGACCGTGGTCAGCCAGTGCATCGGCGCGGGCAATTACGACAAAGCCCGCTATTATTACAAGAAGCTGGTGCTCTGGACCTATGTGCTGCTTCTTGTCTGGGTGGCGATCGATCTGGTCAGCCTGCGTTTTATTCTTTCTGTTTATAATGTGTCGCCGGAAGCGACAGAGCTCGCATTTGTCGTTCAGATGCTGCACGGAATCAGCACCGCCGTGCTCTGGGTTCCGGCCTTCATGACCCCGAACTTCCTGAAGAGCACCGGCGATGCAATGTACACCATGATCATCAGTATCCTTTCGATGTGGATCGGCAGAGTCGGAGGCGCTTACCTGCTGGGCGGTGTTTTCGGGCTTGGCGTCATCGGCGTCTGGATCGCCCACACGATCATCGACTGGATCGTCCGCAGCACCTTCTTCAACATCCGCTATTTCCGCGGTACCTGGATGAAGAAAGGGTTGAAATATTAGGGGGGGGAAATGGTTAAGAAAAAACAGAACCAATAATCAGAGGCTGCCGTGATTTGAATTATCACGACAGCCTCTTTTCAGTTAGGATTAAATATTAACTATTCGGATTAATTAATTATTCTCCGTAGTAAAGCTCTCTAAATTTCTGAACATTGTCTGTTGGATGGAATTTCGGAGGATTCTTCTTTCTTTCCTCGATGACAGCAGCATTTGCAGCCTTCTGGTCGATATTGATTACCTGCTCAATCGGAATAAACGGTTTTGAGCTTTCATAATAAATACCATAGATATCAGGACGACCGCTAAGGAACATTCTCTCGCACGGAACCGGTAATTTAAACAGCTTCGCAGCATTTCCGCCAACAATCAGGTTGACTTCATCCTGACCAACCCATTGTTTCAGTTTTTCAATCTGTGTTGTTTCCCATCCCCACCAGTCTGACTGATAGTCCGGGGTTGCTCTCCAGCGTTTCATGGAAGTAGAGAATGTTGTTGCAACTCCATTTGCTTCTCTGCGAGGATCTGTCGTAATGTACTGCGGTACATTACCATAATCTGAACCCCATAACAACTGTGTCGGGCCTACGTTTGGATCATCGCATGCCATTCTCATCCACTCAGCCTGCCAAGTTCCAACCTCCAAAAACAGGTTGTCTTTTTCAAGTCTTGGCATCGTCTTTCCTGCAACATTCAGGGACTTTCTAATTTTCCAATCTCCCATTGTATAATCACCAATGGATTGTCCTCCATGATTAACAACAATCGGGACATCCCAATACTTAGAAGCAACAAAGTTTAAAAGAACCCATGGGTCAAACGGAAAATCTGCCCACTGCAGTTCATGATAAGAGAATGGGACTTTATACTTTCTTGCCAGATCGCCGAAAATGCAGTATTCTTCAAACCGCTGTTCAATAGTGTAAATATACTCCGGCTCCCAATGACGAGGGATAAATTCGCCGATTCCTATGAACAGGCCGGTTTTAAGGCATTTTTCAATTTCTTCAGCAGCAGCATCAATTGTCCATGGAATATTTTCTCTGTGGCATTTCAGTTTTGTCTCCTGATCTGCACACCAGGAACGGAATTTGTCCGGATGCTTATCCTGAAGTGCAAGCTGTCCTTCATTCGTTGTACCGATCATACTTGGATAGAGGAGGACCATATCAACTCCATAAGCCTCCATATCCCATAAAGTCATGGCTAAATCATCAACATGCTCACACTCACCGCTGCCTGGCTGCATTGGCAAACCTGTCCACCCCTCGGGAGAAGGATTATCGCCAACACTATCATACAATGTTGTAATATGGCCATGAGTTTCAACAACAAAACGACCCATTTTTCCCATAGTCTGTACCTCCTTCTTTAATAAAATTGCAAAAATTTACACACAAATACCTTCAAAAATATTTTAAAACCCGTAGGAAAACATGGGAAATAAATAAAAAAGCGTTTGTTATGAAACGTAGTTATAACTCGTTTACATACTTGGAGGAGGTCCCATAAATTCCGCATTGGGATCAACTACCCGATCAACAGAAAGTTCCGTTGTCAAAAATGTTGAAGCAATGCTGGTAGCATTTATCAGAGCGGTTCTTGTTACTTTTACCGGATCAATTATTCCCTGATCAATCATGTTGACCAACTTTTCGCTGATTACATCAAACCCGATTTCAAAAGGCTGCTCTTTCACTTTATTGACAATAACTTTGCCGTCCAGCCCCGCATTTTCAGAGATTTGGTATAGCGGAGCCTCTAATGCTTTTGCAAAAATCTTAGCACCGACTTTTTCATCTCCTTCAAGAGTTTGTGCAAAATCCGAGACCTCTTTTGATGCATGAATATATGCTGCGCCGCCGCCTGCAATGATTCCATCTTCCATCGCAGCTCTTGTTGCAGCCAATGCATCTTCCATTCTCATTTTTTTCTCTCGTAATTCCGCATCCGAATTTGCGCCGACATGAATCAAAGCGATGCCTCCGGTCATTCGCGCCAGGCGATCCAGGATTTTTTCTTTATCATAATTCATATCTGTAGTTTTGTATTGATGTCGTATCGTTTTGATGCGGTTTTCGATTTCTGTTTTATCACCGGCCCCGTCAACGATCACTGTGCGTTGTCGGTCAACGATCACCTGCCTTGCTCTGCCACACATAGATATATCGACGGTATTTAATTCCATCCCGGTATCTTCTCCAATGAACACGCCACCGGTAAGAGCAGCAATATCTCTTAAAATATCCGCTTTTCTTTCAAGAAAAAGAGGAGCCTTTATGGCAACGGACTGACATATGCCTTTTCTTCGATTCACCAGAAGCATTGCAAGAGCTTCCCCAGCTACATCATCAGCGATTATAAACAGTTCTCCTTTTGCCGCAACGACCTGCTGCAAAAGTGGTAGCAGATCTTCCGCTTTTTTGATCACTTTATCCGTCAGCAGAATGTAAGGATTTTTCATTATTGTTTCGCCGCGGTCAAAATCGGAACACATGTATGGAGAAATGTATCCTCTTTCAAGCGACATTCCTTTGACGTAATCAATCGTGGTTTCCATTGTTTTGGATTCGTCGATGGTAATTGATCCGTCCAGTGTCACCTGTTCCAATGTTTTAGCAATGATTTTCCCCGTTTCCTCATCACCGGCAGAAGTAATGGCAATGCGTTCCGCCTGTTCACTATCCAGAATTTCCTTTTTTCCCCGATCTAAAAAAGCAAGCGCCTTTTCACAGGCTTTCTGCATTCCGATCCGCAGCTGTATTGGATTGGAGCCGGCTGCAATAACTCTTTCTCCCTCGTCTATCATCGCCTGAGCAAGAACGATCGATGTTGTCGTCCCGTCCCCGGCAATATCATTCGTTTTCATTGCTGCCTGACTGACAAGGGCAACACCCATGTTTTCGTTCCCGTTTGCCAGAACGATATCTTTCGCAATCGTAACACCGTCATTTGTCACTAAAGGGGTTCTGTCTAACCGGAACAATACAACGTTCCTTCCTTTTGGCCCCAGTGTTACCTTTACGGTATCCGCAAGCAAATCCACACCTCTCCTAAGAGCTGCCCTGTTCTCGTTTCCATAAACTGTTTTATTTGACATAGTAGTCCCCCCCTGAATTAGATATCCTTTGGCAGGAATAAGACGCAGATTAGTCCCAGAATCGTTGATATTCCGGAAAGAATAAACATTGTGTAAAAATTGCCCTTTGCCAAAGGGACTATGACGTAGGAAGAAAGAATGATCGATCCTATCATTTGAACAGAGGTAATGATTCCATTCCCTGTTCCGGCATATTTAACCCCCAGTTTTTTATCATATACCGGCAACGATGCAATCGCTGCGAATGTCATTCCAAGTGCAGAACCAACGAGAATAAAAGAAATAATTGCAAGAATCAACGGGAACAGCCAACCGACAGATCCTAACACCGCAATGCAAATACAATTGATGGTCAGCAGGGTTCTTCGTTTCATCTTTGAGGTAGTCCGCATACCAAACAGCGTTCCGATAACACATCCTGCCATCATTACAGCTGTCATCCAGCCGGCAGCGGTTTCACTGTAACCCCTTGTCTGCAAAGCCTGAGGAAGAAATTCCATAATAATCAGATTGGATGCCAAAACAGCCGCTGCAGTTAGGGCGCCCATCCATACGATTTTACTTTTTCCGGCAATAACGATTCCTTCTTTCAACCGTACATGCGTGTCGCTGACATTTCGAGGCGGAAGTTCTTTTATAACGATGATCCAAAGAATCGTAACAATTATCAAGGCGATTAAAGATACAAGGAAAGCGGTCTGTACCGAAGTAAAGAAGGCAGTCGTGCCGATGCCTACCAGCATCGCAGCGCTTGAACCTGTAAAAATTACTCCTGCCATTGTGCTTGTTTTTTCCGAATCTATGTATATTCCGATAACTTTGCTGATACAGATGATCAGCATCCCTCCTCCAACGCCACACAAAGGCATCCCGATAGATAAGCCAGTAAAACTATGAAAAAAAGTTCTTATTGCGCCGCCAATAATTGAAACGATCATTCCTATAAGAATCACCTTTTTGGGTCCGAGTTTATCTACAACCGGGCCCATTAAAAAACCTAAAAAGATGGAAGGCATCTGTACGGAGGAGAAAACAGTAGCAAACTGTACGTCTGTGAGATGATATTGCTCCATGATTCTAAGGGAAATCGGAGACAATTGATATTGTGCATAGTTGCAAAAAAAGTTGCCCAACGCCATAAAGATTACAAAGGTAAGACCTTGTTTTCTATATAATTCATCGCTATACACCTGGCTGCTTGGGTTCATCAGCTAACCTCCCTTCAGGCAATGTTTCAATCGAACCTCCTGTTTTTTCTGTCTCGGTCTGCAGGTCATTTTTATTATATTTCATTAAAACTCTGCTCGTTATTATTTAGTTCCCCGTGGTTATTACTCATAGTTATATCCGAGATAGATTAATTTATTTCAAATAGTTTCAAGGAAAAATTACAATAAAATTAGAGGATAAGAGACGGAAAACATACAAGTTTAAAGGAGGAAACTATGAGAAGTATTTCAAGATTTGCTGTTGATACACATATGCATATTTCAACACTCTATATGCCGGCAAAAGATAATGAAATAAGCCAGGAAATGTTTAAAGAAGGAAAATGGAATGGCTTGCGATGGGAAGTAGAACACCATGACAACATAAAACTTGCTTTGTATGACATGGATCGATACGGGATAGATATGGGTATTCTTTTGCCCAGTATTCCTGGTACTTTAAACGAACATCAATATGCAATCGTTGAGAAATATCCGGACAGATTCAGAGCCTGCTGTTCTGACCAGACGACCCGTTTAAAGGTGGTCCGCGGTGAAATTAAAAACTGGAATTTTCAAATGTCATTAGATGAAGTTGATGAAGCGCTTAAAACAGGGCATTATGTAGGAATCGGAGAGTTTGCCCCGGGATTAGCCATGTATGATTTAAGACTTGCTCCGGTTCCTTCTTTTGAAGAACGGAGAGAACAGTATAAAGCCATCTGTGATCTTGGAGTAAAATACGATGTTCCAGTTCACTATCATGACCATATGCTTCATTTTACATGCGGCTGGGATACCATCGATCTCTTAGAAAAAATATGTCTTGACAATCCAAAGGCAAAAATTCTATTCAATCATGGTTACAAAGATCCGTATGCATTTACAACCAGTGCATCAAAAGAACTGCATAAGTTTTATAGTATGGCTGCAGGTGTTAAAAACCTGTATCTGGAAACCGGAGGATGGGCTGAAAAGCATTTTGAAATTGCATTTGACGAAGGTGTACGCGCTTGCTATCTGATGTGGGGACATGATTATGGAAATGTTCCTCAGCACATTGTACGCCCAGGCAACCTGACTCCGTTTGTTCATGATGAGGAAAACCAGAAAATGTCGGGAGGTGTCAAAGGCGGCATCAGTCTAGAGGATTGGTACAATAAAACGTGGAGCATCAGAAAACACGATTCCCGTTTCTGTGGTGCTTACAGGGGCTTTTCTTCTGTTCCGACATACCAGCCTGATTTTTATGGGTGGGGCTTAAGAACCATTGACAGAATTGGTGACTGGTTAACGCAGGATGAGATCAATCTTATTATGGGTGGAACAGCAGCTCGTCTTTACAAGCTTCCGGTTCCTCTTCCGAGAATGTTCCCTGAAGCACGTCCAGATATTTTTGGTGACAATTGGGAAGAAGAATGGTATCCTTTTATTCCAGACGAGCAGATTCAGGATCCGGAAGGATTTCGAATTCCTGTAGAAAAAATGGTTGGTCACGACAAATAAAGTATTTGCTATCTTAAAACTACTCTGCTTATCGGGGATGCGTTCATCTTAAAGAGATAATTCTTCGAAACTAGAAAATGTTCCAACGGGCCAGACCCAACGGCCTGGCTCGTATATTTTCGCTAATCTGACCGGATATTCTTACTGGACGAGAATTTACTATTGTATTCAATCAAGCAACAATACACAGTTGTGTTTTCAATCCCACCGTTGCTGATTAGTCTCTACAAGGAGAAAAAATGTCGAAGTTCATTATTGCACCTATTACAATACAGCAGATCATCGTGTTTCTTTCATTATATGATACTTGCAATTTCACTCAAACGGCATATGAATTAAACATGACACAACCGGGTATTAGCAAAAGCCTAGTCTCGTTGGAATCAATTTTAGGTTTTAAACTGTTTATCCGGGATAAACACAATGTTGCGCCAACACTTACAGGAGAAATACTGTATAACAATTGGAAAAACGTCCCGCCGCTCTTGAACCAAGGGGTTAAACTTGCAAGCGATGCGAACGACAATGACAATCAGATTTTGGGAATTGGGATTTCGGAGACGGTTTTAGAAACAGAATTTCTTATGCCTTATACGAAGCTTTTCTCATCAGTCTCCAAAAATTATAAACTCTCCGTTCATGAGCGAGATTATATTACTCTACGGAAATTACTTTCTAACGGAGGTTTGGATTTAATCATTTTGCCTGATTTTAGTAAAGATAGTATTGACAAACAACTCTATGATTACAAATATATTGCGTTGAATAAGGCACAGGTTTATTTATCCAAAAACAATAGGTTTTTTTCCCGAGACTTTTTGTCGATTGAAGATATTAAAGACTGTCCGTTGATCATCCTTGACAGGGGGATTGATTCTGGACCATACAATGCGATCAAAACCTTTTACAGTATGCATGGCTATGATTTGAAGGTTGAATGCTATTACTCCTCGCATTTTCAAATCTACACAACTTTGAAAACTAGTGATTCGATTTTTATTACAGATAATTACTGGGGATATAACATGAATACGGACGAAATCAAAAAAATTCCTTTATCTGAGTTTGAAAATGGATTGATCTGTGTTTGGAGAAAAAACAATACAAAATCAATATTGAAAAAGTTTCTTCACGCTGTTGATTCCGTCATGAGTGTTTCGGACGATTGAGAAAGAACAACAGAAAACGGTCTTTGCGAACAGCATTCTCTTCGAAGAATGACCTTAAGACACACTCTAAAAATAATCAAAAGTAAAAATATAAGAAGAAGGGTCGCCGACCCTTCTTCTTATATTTTGTTTTACTGTTATCTGATTAGGGAGAGGTTTTCAGTAATGGAGAATATAGTATTAATACTTACCGTATTCAAATAAGGTCTCTTTCCATACTCTAACATTTTCTGTGTTAGCCTGGAACAGGGACGAGCCGTTGGACATAATAAATCCGCCACCAGGAGCACATATATCTATGATTTCTTTTGTTTTGTCGATTACTTTCTCCGCAGAAAAATGCATCAACAGATCTGACGACATTCCGCCCGCAATGCACGCTACATCTCCCAGTATCCTTTTAGCTTCTTTCATGTCCACATCTTCAAAAAGGTAAATGACTTTTCCTTTTGGAACGTCTCTTAATATTTCCAGGCGAGTGTTATATTTTCCTTCACAAAAAACATAAGGAGTCATATCATTTTCAACAATCATATGAATTGCCCTGCGTAATCCGGGCCAGTAGATGTTTTCATAACTCTCCCGTGACATGAAGTTGTCAACACCACAATGAAGCGGCATCATGACATATTCGGCGCCGTTAGCTTTAGCCATATTTACGCGAAGCGGAATGGTAACATCACCCCAAAGATCTACTGCTCTTTTGATATCCTCCGGTGCTGCTACGCAATCATAGCATGCCTGGAGGATTCCGCGTACATGATCTGCAAATTCGTCAAAAGGTGCCATTACTGAGCCTGCTCCGAAATCCGGAAAACCCATTTCTGTTGCCATTTTTCCTAATTCTGCCGCCTTATCTAGATATTCCGCCGTCTGTTTTGCTGTTTGCACAAATGCCTCGATAGCGTCAAGAAAATCAGGAGCCGCAAATGCCGCAAACCCATAAATAGCAGAATCACACATCATATAAGGTTCAATTCTTTCGAATGGCTTAAAGGCCTCATGTTTTATCGGAAGTATTTTGTGTAATATGAACCGACTGGGATCCTTAAAGAACTCCTCATAGCAATCATCGTGAAGGTATTCTTTATCAATATATTGATACGCAATGTCTTCTGGTAGACCATAATATGGTCCTGGCCATCTTCCACAAGAAAATTTACTTGTTTCTAACGGTTTAACTGGGAATAACGCAGGTGGTCCAGTTAAATCCGGTTCAATTTCTAGAAGATAGCTTTTATATGAATTCTTCATAAGCAATGGATCTTTCATTGCCTCATACATATTGATTCCGTAATTGCAAACAAAGTATTCAGATGATATGTTTGGAAGAAAAGGAACCCTATCCGCTTCCTGTAGAGCGACTGCCGTTTTTACACGTTTTTTTCTCGCAATATAATCCTGTTCAATACTCATGGTTTTTCTCCGATTCTTTTTTAGCCGATTATTAATGCTTCTCTGTTTTTGCTAAAAACATGCTTTTTACTGTTCTTCAGCGGTTGTAAAAGCCTCTCTGTACTGTGGGAACATTGCCATAATATCTTCATCTGATTTGCCGAGAAGTTTAGGTTTAATGATGATTGCTAGGATCAGTGAGATTGCTGCGCTGCAGCAGATAAAGATAAAGTATGCATTGTAGGAGCCGGTAATTTCAAACGATTTTGAAGACAACAGGAAAGAGCTTCCCAGGAAAATACTGGTAAATAGTGAAATTACCTTTGAAGAAGCAACGAAGTCCCACCTTCCCCATATCGAAGCCTGCATACTTGCCAGCAAGTTTGGAACGCCACCGATACTAACACCTACAAGCGCCGCCGAAATATAAGCGCCAACAATGGAATACGGAACAACAAGGAACATGACAAGATCGCCAATTAATATAATAATTCCGCATATAATAAATGCTTTTTTTGTACCCAACTTTACGTCAATAACACCCAACAGCCACGAGCCGACAAGTGAAATAAATGCGATTGACTGGAAGATTACGGATATCTGTGAATATTCATATCCTAAACTGAGCATTCTAGGATAGAAACATACGATAGTTCCTCCACCGCACATCCACATCAGTGCGCCCATGAATCCGACGATCCAGGTTTCTTTTGTTTTTAACAGTTTCAGAACGGTCCAGTCTGTTTTGTACTGGTTCTGAATCTGTGCAATCATCTTCATCTGCTCATTTGGAATCGGCTCGTTATCTGGATATGCTCCTGCCTCTTCCGGTTTTTCTTTTACTGTAAAGAAAATAACTGCTACCAGAACAAGAACAATCGCGCCGACGATAATCGAAGTGGTTGATAAGCCGATTGCGCCGAAAGCCTTTGTAATATACGGTACCCAGAAGATATCTGAGAACATAATACCCATTGACGCCCAGCCTAATGCGATTCCTTTTCTTGTCGGGAACCAGTTTGAAATAAGTGCGTTTCCTCCATAACTATAAAAAGCGAAAGTACATACGCTAAGTACAACCATCGCTACACACCAAAGCGTGAAAGATGTAGTGCAACCAAAACAAATAAATGCAGCAGCTGCGATTGTCATGGAAATCATAATCGTTTTTTTTGCACCGATTTTTTCTCCGACTTTGGCCCAAATAACAACGAACGGCAACGCGATCCATGAACCATATGAAATCCATGCTGTCATAGCAGTTGCCTCAAAGCCTCTAATCTCGGCAACTGCAGGAACTACAGTATTACTAAGTCCTGCACCGCCAAGGATTTGGCCGATGAAATAGCAAAAGAAACCGATAATTACTATATACCAGCCTTTTGCGCCTAAGCTCCATATGCCTTTGTTTTTTGCTTGCATATAATTACCTCCTTTTCGTTATTACACTTTCACCCCACGATTTAATTTTAGAGAAATCCTTTTATCAACGGAAATAATAATATGTGTCCTGGTAATGACTGAAAGTTATAATGAGTGTCTAAAATGTTTCATTTCATGAAATCGAAAAAATATGATAAAATCGCGGATTATGGGGTTTTACGGCGGAATCGGTACGCTATTTTTTTGTTGAAAATAACAGACTTCAAAAGAACAGCAGGGTTCGCCATACAACGTTGTATCTTCCTTTTGCTGAATTGCTGTGATATGCTTTTTCCAGAAAGGAGGAGTTGAAATGTCATTTTATTCATGCCGTGGCTGTCCAAGAAGATGCGGTGTGACCGTTTATGAGGAAGCCGGCAATTATTATACGAAAGGCAATACCTGCAATTCCGGACATGATCTCGCGATTAAAGAACATTTGAATCCCAATACTGCGTTTAACGGAAGAATCAAATTGAGCGGGAAATATACCAGATATCTGAATGTGTCTGCAGAAAAGCAAATTCCAAAGGTAATCGTTCCGGAGTTGCTGACGACTCTGAAA